>NZ_JBQOUX010000094.1:0-30146 GCF_052216785.1 Streptomyces sp. JW3
GGGCCGACCGAAATACACGGCGTGACCTGCGAGTTCCGGTCCGTTGATCGGCTACACCACTCGGCGGGACGCCATCCATGTCCCGGAGCCCGGATACGCTGGGCCGCGCCACGAAACTGCGGAGCTGCCGCCACTCTGCTGCTTTCAACGCCGCATCTCCGTGCGCGACATCGCCCGGTCTCAGCTTTCACCCCTACCGGTGATCTCCTGGGAGACGGAGTGTCGTGTGCGCCGTGCTCTGGAATCGCCGGGCTCTCTCGCTCCCGGGGCATCGAGCGGGCAAGGAACTCTGCGGAAGCCGACTGTGCGCGGGTCCACTGCCTCGGAAGGGTCCTCTGTGTTGGAAGTCAGTCGCAGCTCGGCGCAGTTGCGGTCACGGATGCCAAGAATCGTCTTTGAGCGGGCAGGCGGGCGGCCTGCGACAGCACGTCGTCTCCGGCGGTGCCGCGCTGGGCCTGGGTCACAGTCACCCTCACGAGGCGGGATCCGGCAGGTAGGCACAGTCCTGGAAGTGTGTGAATCCGGCGCGCTCCCACCGGGCGCGATCTTGCGGCGGGCTTGTTGACGGCAGGGCTCGGATGTCAGTTCCCGGTTGTCGGGCCATTCAGCCAGGCCGGGTTCGGTTGGAGGGGACGACGAAGCGCAGAGATCGACGGAGGCGAGGGGGCTGCCGCCCCGCATCCGGGACGGCTCATGCCGCACTGAGCGGTGATGAGCGCGACGTTCGCCGCGGCCACGGTCGGCGAGCGGCGAGCGGCGAGCGGCGAGCGGCGAGCGGCGAGCGGCGGTGCAGGATCGGCATGTGCCACTGCTGTTCCTGATTCAGGTCAAGTCACTGCCGCAGTCGTCAGGGGGTCAGAAAGGCCGGAAGCGATGCGACCGCCCTCACGCCGTCAGGTCCGACGGCCTTCGGCGGTCTCTTCGGCTGTCCGCCGCATTAACGGAACTGGATGCGGTCTCCGTTACCGTCGGGAGCCGGGCGTGATGTAGAGGGCGTGCAGGGGTTGGCGGACCGTGGCGGGCAGGACCTCGAACCATGCCTGGCCGTCGTCCAGGTAGCGGTTCGCGCTCCTCCAGTAGCGCCAGCCCAGGTCGATGAAGCATTCGATGACTTCGTCCGTCTTGCTGTAGTCGAGGTACTGGCCGTGCAACTCGACGTGGTCCAGGGCCTGGCCGAGGTTTTCCAGATGGGCGAGGGCGGCCGCAGCCCCTCGGCGCAGCGGGCTGTGAGGGGTCCAGCGTTCGTCCACGTGGGTCAGGGCTTCGGCCGAGTGGGGCTGGGCCTCAAGCAGGGGGAACGCCGACACGGTCGCGCCGCCGCTGGTGCACAGACGGTGCAGATCGATACGGACGGGGCGCGGGATCTGGTCGGCGATCGCCTCGTAGGCAGGCAGGACGTGGTCCCTGGGCGCGCGGCCGGCGGCCGGGTCGGGGGAGATCGCGGTCAGCCTCTGCCGGGCGAGGTCGATCGGTTCGCCCCGCCGCCAAAGCAGGAACAGTTCGATGCCTTCCTCTTCAAGGGCGCTGCGGTCCTGGAACTGGAAGCTGACACCGCGCCGTCGGCCGCGTAGTGCCTGCCGCATCACCGCATATCCGTCACGGCCGCCGAACATGGCGTCGAGGGATTCCCGTTTCCAGCGCTCGTCGGCGGTGTGCTGCACCACGATGTCCACGTCGCCCACCTCCAGGGCTCCGCGGATGTAGGACCCGAACAGGAAGATCTCCTCTACGAGGTTCAGGGGCCATGCGCTCTGCTCCAGCCGGTCGAGCATCTCGCACAGCACAGCAGTCGCCCGTTCACGCTTCATGTACACCGTTCCCGCTCGTCCCGGACCGGCAAGCTGCCGGAGGGCGAAAACCCTAACTCCCCGCATTCCGGCCCTGCCTACGTCCCCAGGCCGCGTGACAATCCGCGCTGGCGGGCATCGGCCACCGGCGCCTGGCGCGGATGTCTCACCCTCACGGCGACGGCACAGGCTCGGCGTTCACGGTGAGGCAGGCCGTCGCTGGCCGTCCGGGCTGGTGCGGATGACGCACTTCGACTGCCGTGGACCAGCTCTGACCTGCTACGTCCACGCCGCTTTTGCCGCAGGTGACAGGGGTGACGCACTTTCCGCGGATCTCTCTGTCTCAGGAGACGACGGCTTTCTTGAGCTGTCCAGCAGATGCGGGACTTCTGGCATCAGACATGACTGGCGGCGTGGCAGGGGGATCTGGGGGCGGCCTCTGTACGGGAATTCACGGGGCGTTGGCGGGATCTGCTGTGTGGGTCCAGTGCATGGGGACGAGTTTTTCGCTGTGTCGCCACCGGTGTACGACGGCTTCCTGGAACCACGGCGCCGGGAAGTCCACGTGGTCGCAGACGATGACCTGCAATTCGGGGGCGAGGTCCTCGGCCACGTCGTGGATCAGTTTGAACAGTCGCTCTGCGTCGCGGCTGTCCTCGTTGGCGTGGTGGTCGTCGTTCGAGGTGGGGGGAAACCAGACCTGTGAGGGCTGGTCCAGGAAGAGGATGCGCGGAACGGGTCTGTGCTGGCGTACGAAGTAGCGGTGCAGGGCCAGGTGGGCCAGGACGTGGTAGCCCACCCAGTTCCTGCCGCTGCCCAGCCTCGAGAGCGGGATTCTGCCCGCGTGGGTGTCGAACTCGATGCTCAGCCGGGTCGGGTTGAGGTGCACGCCGCGGTTGCCGTGCTCGAGCTGCAGTTGGTGAGCCCACAGGGTGATGTCCCGGTCGACGGGGGCGAGCCGGGCGAGGAGCTGCTCATGTGCTGTGTGGGGGTCGAGTTCGGCTTCGAGTGCCTCTACGGCGGCTCGCGCCGTGTCCCGTGCCTGGCTGAGGCGTGCCAGGTCGGCGCCCATGGTGTGCTGCAGGGCGGTGAGGATGCCGTGGATGCGGCCGCGAGCGAAGTCGATACGGTCCGTGTGCGGGAGATGGCCGTTGGTGTGGTCCGCCTGTGCGAGGGCCTGCAGGGCGTGTTCGGCCGCGTGGAGGTGGCTGCGCAGCCGGGTGGTCTGTTGGTGGAGGGCTTCGAGAGCGGCGCGTCGTGCCGGGCGTATGGCGTCGATGCCGTTCACCTGTTGTTGGAGGCGGTCGAGGCTGTTCTTGAGCGTGGCGATCGTCGGGTCCGGTTCGGGTAGGACGCAACCGCACAGGACGCATGTTCTCGCGTCGTCGTCGTGGGGTGGGGGGATGAGGTCGAGGCTTGCCAGCCTGCCTCGCGGAATGCGTGCGGAGGCGGCGTAGTCGTCTGCTGCGGCGGTTTCGGCCAGGAGCAGGCGGCGGTCTGCCGCGAGGGCCCTGAGCTGCTCGCGCAGGTCGGCGCAGGTGCGTTCGAGGTCGAGCCTGCGCTGGTCCTCCTCGTGCTCGTGTGGCGGCTGGGTGGCGGGTGCCAGGACGGCGTCCTGGAGTGCCTGCATGGCCTGGAGGTGGTCGTCGGGCGGGGCCGGCGCGGGCGCCAGGTTCAGGGTGTGGGCTTCGTGCCAGAGGGCGGCGAGGGTGGTGTGGCTGGTGTCGTGTGGGTCCTGGGCCCGGCTGAGAAGCTGTTGTTCTATCGATCTTGGTGGGCGTGAGTTCGAGGTCGTCGACTCGGTCGGGTGATCTCGTGGCTGGCCGGGCATGAAAGCGGGGCCTCCCGCACAGCTCGTGGGTGTCGAATCCAACCGAGCAACAGGAGGCCCCTGGTGCTGCAGTCTTCCGTGCCGGCGTCGATGTCGTCCAACTCGGCGTCCCTGTCGTGTGATTGTCTCGCTCACCGGTTTGGGAACGCCGGGGACCGGCCGTACAGGCGACCGAAGTATCCGTCGGACATGAGCGACGCGGAGTGGGCCGTCGTACGTGACGCCATGCCGGTTCCCGGCTGGCTCGAGGGCCGTGGCGGGCAACCGGAGAACTATTGCCACCGGCAGATGGTCGACGCGGTGCGCTATCTGGTCGCGGGCGGCATCACCTGGCGGGCGATGCCGGCGGACTTCCCCGCGTGGGACCGCGTCTACGCCTTCTTCCGGCGCTGGCGGGACAAGGGCCTGACCGCTGAGTTCCACGACCGGCTGCGTGACCGGGTCCGCCAGGCCGCGGGCCGGGATCCGGAACCGACCGCAGCCGTCATCGATGCGCAGTCGGTGAAGGCAGCCGCATCGGTGCCGGCCGTGACCAGGGGATTCGACGGCGGGAAGAAGGTCAACGGCCGCAAGCGGCACATCGTGGTGGACACCCTCGGACTGCTGCTGGCCGTGATGGTGACCGCAGCCTCGGTCACCGACCGGGACGCGGGACGGACACTCCTGACCCGGCTGCGTGAACGGCACTGGCGCGTCACGCGGGTGTGGGCCGACGGAGGCTACACCGGGCGCCTGGTCGACTTCGCCCGCGACGCCTGGCGGATCGCGCTGACCGTGGTCAGACGCAGCGACGACACCAGCGGTTTCACCGTGCTGCCGAAGAGATGGCTGGTGGAACGCACGTTCGCGTGGCTGATGCACTCACGCCGGCTGGCCCGCGACTACGAGACGCGCACCGACACCTCGGAGGCGGTGATCAAGTGGTCGATGAGCACAGTCATGAGCCGTCGCCTCGCCCGGCGGGCACGCTGAACAGCCCCGGACGTTCCTCAGCCAGCCAGCCCCGCGCGGCAAGCCACTTGGCTTTCGACCGCACCCCTTCCACTTTCGCCGGGACCGGCTCCAGTCCGAGGGCGGCCGCGAGCCGGCGACAGTCCATCGCCTCCCCGCGCGTCCCGTTCCCGCCGGCCAGGATGTCCATGATCCGCTGGTAGTCCGGCGCGAGAACCGCCGGGGCGAGCCCTTCCTCCCAATGCGGCACCACTGAGCCGGGCACCGCCCGCCTGACCTGCACCGGCCGTTCGCCAGTCACCACGACCGGCGCCACGTCCTCGCCTCCGCGCGACTCCGCCAGAACCTCACCCACCATCTCACGGGCGATCACGAACCGCTCCCACACCGCCTCCGCTTCCCGCAGCTCGGCCTGGAGAGCCTCCACCCGCTGCCGAGCGGCGCGTTCACGCTCCTCCAGCAACCCCATCACCGACGGCATCCCGGCACCTCCAGGGAAGAGACGACACGACACCCCGTCCCTCCCGCCGAAACGCCACCCCTACACCTGACCAGCGGAAACACACCCATCACTCTCGGAAAGACAACGGCTTCTGAGGTCCTTCTCCGCTTGTTTGAGCCGGCTGCGTGCGGCGTTGAGCTGGGCGTGTTTGCGGGCCTGGTCGTGGGGGGCCACGCCGAGGAAGTAGGGCAGTGTCTGTCTCAGGGCGGCCGCGACGTAGTGGTCGCTTTGCCGGTGGAAGAGGTGGTTTTTGTCGGCGATCTCGTTCTGGACCTGCAGGCACAGCAGCGTTGCGTGGCCGAGGTGGGCGTCGGTGGCAGAGAGGCCGCGGTCGCGGGGGTTGGTGCTGTGGTTTTCCTCGATGCCGATGAACCGGCCCAGCCGCTGGCGCAGTGTGCGGCGGTCGGTGTTCGCGGCGAGTTCGGTGTGGGGTGGCGGCTCGAGGTCGTGGCCGAATGTCAGCATGACCTGTTCGGCGGTCTTCTTGCCGGGCCGGGGGGCGGGGCGGGCGACGAAGGCGCGGGTGGTGTCCAGCTGGAACAGGGCCGCGTACCAGGAGACGGTGTCGGTCATGGGCCCGACGGGGAAGGTGACCGTCTTGCGGCCCGTGCAGTACTCGAAGATGTCGAGCAGTGTGCTCTTTCCCGTCTCGGACTGGCCGGTGACGACGTTGAGTGCGCCCGGTTTGAAGGGGACGACGCGGCGGTGGCCGTCGGTGTTGTAGAGGATGAGGGCGAGCAGTTGCACGCGATCAGGGTCCCACGCCGAGGCCGGCGAAGACGGCGGCTGTCTCGTTCTCGGCTGTCCAGGCGCCGATCAGGCGGGCGCTGCGCAGGATGTCGTGCATCTCGGTGTCCTGGGGCGGAGTGGTGTGGGGCCGGGTGATTGGTTTGAGGCAGTCGTGGTGCAGTTCGAGGACCTGGTGGCGCAGTGCGAGGCGCAGTCCTGCGCGCACCGGTGCCACCAGGACCTGGGCGCGGCGGGGGAAGCCTGCGCGCAGCACGGGATGGTGGCTGATCCAGGTGGACAGGTGGGTGCGGGTGCTGGCGGGCAGTGCTTCTCGTGTGCCCTGGTGCAGTGCCATGGGGGCGACGATGAAGGACAGGGCCCATGGCATGCCTGAGGCCTGTCGGCGGGTGTAGGCGTCGGCGGCGGTGGACAGGAGTGCGGCGATCAGTGCCGGGTTGAGCATAGCGGTGACGAGGGCTGCCGGTTCGTTCCAGGCGGTTTCTGCGGCGGGGGCACGGATCTGCCCGGTCGGCGGGGTGGTCATGAGGGCGCCTGCAGTGTGCGCATGCGGTCACGGAAGTCGGGGTGCCATCCCACGCCTGCGGTGTCGGCGAGCTCGTGGCGGCGGCCGCGGACGAAGAACGCCTCGTGGTATCTGCCGTGCAGGCAGGGGGCGTTGCGCTGGGAGAGGTCTTTGAGGAGTCTGGCTCCTGCTCGTTGCCTGGCTGCTTCGTCGGTCGTGGCGGCGAGTTCGATCTGCATCCACTCGAACTCGGTCTCCCACTCTTCGACGAGGTCGCGGCTGAGAGCGGTGAGGTCGTCCGCTGCGACGAGGTCTTCGGCGATCCAGCGGATGGCCTGGGTCTGTGCGCGGTGGTAGTCGATGACCGAGAGCCGCAGACTCACCGGCGGGTAGGCCACCCATGTCATCTGGTGGACGAAGGGGCTGTCGGCGTAGACGGCGGCGAGGGCGTCGTCGTCCGTTTCCGCGCGGGCGGCGACGGTGGCAGCCGGCCGCGGGTGAACTGGTCGCGCAGGTCGGCGATGGCTGCACGGGCCATTCCGACGTCCACGGCGCGTCGGCGTCTCTGCAGCAGTTCCAGGGCCCGTTCGTCCCACCACTGCCACACCATGGCCAGGAAGAGGTCCTCGTGCCCGGGCGGTAGGCTCCAGCGGAGCTCCGCACGGACGAGAGCGGGAACATCCTCGATGTGCGGTGAGGAGTCCATGACGGTGATCCGCGAGACGAATGCGGCCCGGTCCGCCGTCCCCAGCGCGAGGAACTGCTCACGGGCCTGCTGGACACGCCCGGACGTCTGGTGCAGAGCAGCACACTCGAGGGCGCCGAGGGCCATCTGTTCATCACGTGCAGGGGGGCGAAGGGCGGCCATCGCGCTGCCGGGGCTGGCCTTCTGGGTGGAGACAAGCATCAGCGTCGGCCCCTCGACGTCGCAGGGAACCGCCGTGTCCATCCAGTTCTTCAGGGTCAGCCACACGTCCGGGGAGGCGTCGGTGAGCTGCCGGTCACTTCTCCGATGGTGTTTGATCTGCAGGAGTTGTGTGGCCGATCCGCCTTGCTCCCACGCGATGTCATCGTGCAGTTCCAGGCAGATTGCCGCGTCGGGGCGGGCATGGTCGGCCCTCAGCAGTTCCAGCAGCGCCCACCAGGTCTGGTGTTGGTAGCCCAGTGCGCTGGCCGCGGCGCTGTGCACCGGCTCCCGCATACCGCCACTCCCCCCTGGCTGCTGGGCACTTGGCGGATCCCCGCACCGTGCGAGGCAGCCGTCGGTCTTGCGTTTCCCAGCATTGTCCGTTGTACCTCATCACGGCCCGCTCCCTTGGCTTCTTTGGCTCTCTGCACTCCTGCTCCAGCAGGTCCCGTCGGCACAGGTGCGCTGTGCCCGCGCGGCAACGTCTACTCGGGTGGTGCGTGCGTGGGGAAGTCTGCCGGTAGTTCGTCAAATCTCCGACGGTGGTGTGGAGTGACGACCAGGTCGGGTTGGTCGTACGCCGGTGGCAGGAGTCAATTGCCTTGCTGGGGGTGAAGGTGGCTGTCCGCCGTCCATGTCCGCCCATGCCGGGGGCCGTTGGAGGAGTACGCGGCCCGGCTCGACGGCTTCCTCTCCAGCCTGGCGCAGCGGCGGGGATTTCGTGAGTACCTGACCGGGCTGCTGGCGCCGAGGGAGCGGAACAAGACGATCCCTGTCTGGCAGGGGCGGAGCCGGTAGCCGGTGTGGAGATGCCGGGGGTGCAGCGGTTGCGGTTCCGCGGCGGTGCCGTCTGGCCGTGCCGACTGCGCGGCCTCCAGCGCCTTACAAGCGCGGTTCTTCGCCGACCGGCGTCCGTATAGACGGCACAACGACGTCAGCACCTCCACGACATCGCGCACCAGGCCGTCTTCCACCTCACCGTCGTCCAGGACGACGAGACGACGGGCCGTGCGCGGGCAGAGCAGCCTCGACGAGTTCGACGTTCATCCGGCCGAGTCGGTCTTTGTGTACGACCACGACCGTGGTCACGGCAGGATCAGCCAGCAGCCGCTTCGCCTTGGCCCCGGGCACCCCTGCATGCAGAGCGGGGGCACCGTCGTGGACGTCATCAGCCTGGAGTCGGCGCCACCGATTGGCCAGATCGGGATCCAGACCAGGCGCAGCGCGCGCAGCAGTTTGCTCTTCCCGACACGGGATCGCCGGAGGCTTGAGTCGCCATCAGGGGCTCCGCCGTTGTCAGTGGCGGGGTATATCGTCGGTAGTTTGATGTGATCTCAGCTCTTGAACTACAGCGCAACCACTACATGTTGTGTCCGTACGTGCGAGTAACACAACTTATGGGGTGCTTGCTTGCAGAGCGTCGTGTGGGGTGCTGTACTTGTGGGCGTTCGAACCAAAGCAGGCCCCAGCCGGGGGCTTCGACGTGAGGTCGAACCGCCCGGCGATGGGGCCTGGTGCGTTGGTCGCGCCCTGGGACCCTATAACGAGCCATGGAGTTCTCCAACCCCGTGGTGCCCACGCGCGGTTTGCCTCAGGAATGAGGTAGTGATCACCATGGCTGCGCTGTTGATCGGGTATGACCTGAACAGGCCCGGGCAGAACTACACGGCCTTGATCAAGGAGATCAAGGCTCTCGGATCGTGGTGTCACCCGTTGGAGTCCACTTGGGTGGTGAAGACCCCCAAGACCGCTTCCCAGGTTCGCGACCTGCTGAAGGGATACGTCGACGGGAACGACGAGTTGCTCGTGATGACGGTGACAGGCACCTCGTGGGCAAGCTACAACCTGAGCAGCGAGGTTGCCGCGTGGCTGAAGGCTAACTTGTAGCCTTCACACCGGCCGCGGCTCGGTGTGCCCCACGTCTCATCAGGCGCATCGAGCCGGCAGCGGTCGAGCGGACTGGCCACGTACACATCAGTCTGCCTTGTGGATCCCGTTTCGAAGCCCTGAGGCCATAGGCCGGCCAAGCTCTGCGCGATGAGGCCAGCGGCTCGTGTTGCCGATTCCGGACGAGCCAGAAGTCGGGGGTTGGACGCTGTTCGATCTCTGCGGCGAGGGCTGCACCGTATTGGCTGTGCTTGGCCGTGGCCCGTGCCAGGCGTCCACCGCGCGCACCGATGTGCTGAGCAGCAGGCGCTGTTCCGACTGCGCGACGCTACGGCGTATCCCTCTATCCAGGCCACCTCGGGCCAGGTCCCGTATCCGTGAAGAGAGCACCGCTATGAACGTGAGCACGCGGCCCGTGTGGGCTGAGGAGAGATTCGGGCGCAACAAAGTACGTCAGCTGTTGGTCCCCGGCGGCACACTGCAGGTCACGGACGAAGCCGGGGCTCTAGGCGTCTCGAACGTCTACGGCAGCTGGCCCGCGGTACGCACGGCGGCGGAGGCAGTCGACGTCGACGCGCTGACGGCCGTGCTGCCCGGCCGGTCCGATGGTGAGGTGCGCTGGCAGGGCGGCCACGACTGTGCGCCGCAGACGGTTGCGGAGTCCTATCGGGAGGCCATCGGGTATCGCCCCTACGACGAGCCACGCAGCCTGCGCCGCCCACAGATCGGCGCCCTGCACGCGGTGATGGGCCACTGGGCCTCGGGCCTTGGCGACCCCGGCATCGTGGTCATGCCCACCGGTACCGGCAAGACCGAGACGATGCTGGCTGTGCTGGTGGCCGCGCAGATGGAACGGCTGCTGGTGCTGGTGCCCAGCGCGGCTTTGCGGGACCAGATCGCAGGGAAGTTCGAGACGCTCGGCATCCTGCAGAAGGAGCAGATTGTCACCTCCGCGGCATTGCGGCCGCGGGTGGGTCGGCTTGAACAAGGGTTCAAGGACCCGGAAGAAGCGGCTCGGTTCGTCGAGTCCTGCAATGTCGTCGTCGCTACCCCGCAGATCCTTAACAGGAGTGTGGGGAATGTGCGGGCGGCTCTGCTGTCCTCCTTCTCGCATCTGATCGTCGACGAGGCGCATCACGCCCCGGCGCGTACCTGGGCGAGCGTCATCGACGACTTCTCCGACCGGCCTGTCCTGCTGTTCACCGCGACACCGTTTCGGGAGGACCGCCGCAGCCTTCCGGGGCGCACGATCTTCCGCTTCCCGCTGAGGGAGGCACAGCGCGACGGCTACTTCCGGCACATCAACTACCGGGCAGTGATCGGACTGCACGACCCGGACGAGGAACTCGCCCAGCTCGCGGTCGACCAGCTGCGCTCCGACCGTGCGGCCGGCTATGACCATGTCCTCATGGCACGGGCCGACAGCATCTCCCATGCCGAGGAGATCACCATGATCTACCGGCGTCTGGCACCCGAGTTCGACCCCACTGTGGTGCACCAGGACATCGGGGTCAACCGCCGTCGGGCAGCGGTGACGGCGCTGAGGGACCGGACCTGCCGCGTCATCGTCTGCGTCGACATGCTCGGAGAGGGCTTCGACGAACCTGCGTTGAAGATCGCGGCCGTGCACGCGCCGCGCAGGAGTCTCAGCCCGATGATCCAGTTCATCGGCCGGTTCACCCGTGCAGCGGACGGACTCGGAGACGCCACGGTCCTGGTGTCGCACGAAGCCACCGCCTCCGCTTCCCCGCTGCGTCACTTGCTGCGGGAGGATGCCGACTGGAACCTTCTGCTCCGTGACATCACCGACCGGGTGACCTCCGAGGCCGAAGCGACCAGCGAGTTCGACAAGTCCTTCCACGGCGCGCCGGGCGAAGTGGCCGTCACTGTACTGGAGCCCAAGATGAGCGCCGTGGCCTACCTGGCCCCGACCAGCAGTTGGAGACCTGAGGAAGCTCTGACGCTGTTCCAGGGCAACAGCCAGGTTCTGGGGGAGGCCGTCTCCCTCGGCAACGATCAGCGGATCGCCTGGTTCGTCGTCGAGCGCCGCGACACGGTGCGCTGGGGCGCGCCGCAGGCACTGGAACAGGTGGTGTACGAGCTGTTCATCCTGTATTTCGACAAGGAACGGCGGCTGCTCTACCTGCACGGATCGGAGAAGTCCGGAAGCTACAAGGAGCTCGCCGAGGCCGTGCTGGGTGAAGGGTGCGAGTTGATCAACGGAGCTCGCCCCTACCGGGTACTGGCGCAGGTCGACCGTCTGATCCCGACTAACGTCGGTCTCAAGGACGCCCACAACCACTTCACCCGGTTCTCCCTCCATGTCGGCAGCGACGTGTCGCAGGGTTTCGACAGCACACAGGAGCACAAGACCAAGACGCATGTCGCCGCGTCCGGTTTCGACAACGGGGAGAGCGTCTCCATCAACGCCGCCTCCTCCGGCCGATTCTGGTCCACGTCCACGGCTTCCAGTTTGAAGGCGTGGATCGACTGGTGCGACAGGCAAGGGACGAAGCTGCTGGACACGAGTATCGACCTGGATCGGGTCTTCGAAGGGTTCATCATTCCCAAAGACCTCACTGAGCGGCCGGAACTGGCGCTGCTGGCGGTGCAGTGGCCCTGGAGCGTCTACACAGGAACGCGCGACCGTCTCACCGTCAGATACGCCGAGCGGTCGGCCGTGCTCACCGACGTCGGTTTCGAGGTGGACGACTACTCCTGCACCGGTCCGTTCTTGTTCTCGCTAGTCTCCGAGGGATGGCGCATCCCCTACCAGGCCGATTTCGGTGCCAAGGGGGTGACCTATCGTCCTCGCGGCCATGACGCCGACGTCATCACCGGCGGCGGCAGGAACGCTCGTTCACAGTCCCTGGAGCAGTGGCTGAACGACAACAAGCCCGACCTGTTCCTCGAGGGCGACCGGCTCATCGACGCCGACAGCAAACTCATCGACCCGCGCTACGACCGCCGCCCCTTCGACACCGCACTGCTCACACCACTGGACTGGCACGGCGTGGACTTCACCAAGGAGTCCCAGAAGCCCCAGCGGCGGCCCGACTCCATCCAGTACTACATGTCCGCGCACCTGCAGGCGGCCGGCACCTTCGACGTCCTCATCGACGACGACCGCTCTGGTGAGGCAGCCGACCTGGTCGGGCTCCGGATCGACGGGGAGTACCTCGACGTGACGCTGGTGCACTGCAAGTACTCCACACAGAAGGCCGGAACACGGGTCAAGGATCTTTATGAGGTCTGCGGCCAGGCCATGGGCAGCGCGAAGTGGCGCCGCAGCGTCGAAAGCCTCCTGGAACACCTGCGGGCCCGCGCCGTGCAGTACACCCGCAACAACCCCGGGATCTCGCCGTACGACGTCGGCGAGCACAAGGACCTGATCGCCATCATGGACCGGGCCCGGTTGCTGCGGCCTCGTTTCCACACCGTCATTGCCCAGCCCGGCCTGCAGGCCAGCGCCGCGACCGACCGGCAGCTCTACATCCTCGCCGGCGCCGAGACCTACGCACGGCAGGTCACGGCCGGCGACTTCACCGTCTACTGCAGCCGATAGCCCGACACCGTCAAGACCGCCGTTGTGCCCGAAAAAGGGCGCAGGCGCGACCGTCACGCCATGAAGGCCGCAGTCGGGCCCCGCCGTCATGCCCTGGTCCCCTCGGGCCTTACTGTCACCGGCCCGGCGCGCTCATGTTCGAGGCGGTTCGGAACACGTCGGCCGGGGCGTTCCGAACCGCCGAGTGTCAGTCCTGGGGGACGGTGAGGGCGCGCTGGTCAAAGTCGAGGTGGACGGTGCCGCCGTCGTGGTCGCGCAGCTGGCGCCATGCGGTGTAGCGAGCCCGAACCCGTCCCGCTCCGGCTTCCAACCTGCCCGCGGACACCCCGCTGGCCACCCTCGTGCGCACCGCGAAACTGCGCTGGCGCATCGAGCACGACTACCGCGAGAGGAGACAGGCCCTGGGCCTGGCCCACTTCGAAGGCCGCACTTTCAGTCGCCACCCATGATCCACAAGCCAAGGAGGCCTGGCTGGCGTTCTCACCTGCCGGCGATGTCTGGGTCCGCGTTGCTGCCGGCAGCGGCCGAGGCAAGCGGTCTCACCTCGCTGCAGGACCTTGTGGCGCGGCTGTGCCTGCTGCAAGTCGATCCGAGCCGGCAGCAGATCAACTCCCTTCCCCCGACTTTCACTTGAGGACTCCCGCGTTCCACCCCCACGCTTCTATTGATATATATAGAGTTAGGGATGTGAGGACCCCCTTTCGCATCACGTCGGCCACGCTCGACGTTCTCGAAGCGTTCCTGGTGTCCCGCGAAGAGCTCCACGGCTTCGCGGTCGCCAAGGCCGCCGGCAAACCGACCGGCTCCATCTATCCGATCCTGGGCCGCCTCGAACAGGCGGGCTGGCTCGACAGCCACTGGGAGGCGGAAAACCCGACCGAGGGCCGCCCCCGCCGCCGCTTCTACTTCCTGACCCCGACCGGCGCCCAGGAGGCACGCACCATCGTCATCGAACGACGCGGCCAGCTGCCGACCCCGCCAGCCGCGCAACCACCCGGCCCCAGGCTCGCGTTAGGCTTCCTGACCCGATGGGCGGGCGTCTGGTGAACGACGCTTTAACGAACCTGCTCATCCCCACCGCCCTCAGCATGGTCATCGGCGAGTGCACCGAGGTCTCGCCCTGGCTCGCGCGCCGCGTCCTGCGGCTCGCCGCACTCCGGCTGGGCAATCCCGAGGCCGCCGAGCGCTACGAGGCCGAATGGATCGCTCTGCTGGACGAACGGCCCGGCAAGCTGCTGAAGCTGTTCTTCGCCACCTGGATTGCCCTGCGCTCCACCTGGACGCTGCGGGCCATCCACCGGCCCCCCGCCGGATCGTCGGACGCTGCGAGCGCCACGGCCAGGTCGTCCGATGCCCGGGGAGAGGAACGGCCCAGGCGAGGCCAGTGGGTTCGCACCTACCTCCGTGAGTCCCGGATCCGGCGTTCGGGCGGCTACTACCGCGGCAATCGCTACTATCCCGACCGGCGACGCTGGGGATCCACCGCCGCACGACGTCGACGGCGCCGGAACTGCGCCCTGGGACTCTTCGGGCTCTTGGCCTGGACGCTCGGCGGCGCCGCGACCGGGATCACGGGTACCGTCGTCATCGGTATCGCGATACCCCTGATCATCTCATTGGCCTACCCCTTCTCCACGAGGACCCTGACAAGGCTGGATTCGCGCATGGCGGCCGCCTCGCTCCAGCGCGAGGACTGGTCCCTGGGCGTCATCAGGGTTCCCTCCGGAGACATCAGGATGATCAGGCGGACGCTCGCCCAGGGCGGGCAGTCGCACCTCGCGGACACCAAGCAGGGCGGTGACCACTTCGTGCGGGTCATCGACATCACCTTCGGCGGCCTCGCCTTCGTGGTCAGGCCCCGGCGCCGACGGCTCCGGCCAAGGCGCTGATCCACCAAACACGAGGGCCCCGGAGACGGGGCCCCTGTGACTGGGCAAGGTAACTGTCACCGTCGCCCGACAAGGTGAAAGGCGTTGCTCTGCTGGAGCGTTCTCTCGCCGGCTACCGGACGACGCTCGGCCCCCGCCATCCGGACACCATCTCGGTGGACAAGCAACTGCGCAGCTGGCGAGCGCAGCGCAAGTGGCGCTGGTGGAGACGCACACGCGGCCCGGCCGGGGCAGGCGGCGACGTGAGCGGTGACGCGGCATGACTGGCATCGCGGTGAGAAGGCGCGAGGGCCGGGTCACGCCGGGGAGCGGCTCTTGCGCGGTGGGTGGCACACCGGGCAGCGTTTGCCGGTGCCACCGCGGCGGGACCGCTGATCGGGCGTGGCGTCCCAGCGTCCGGGACAGCCGGGCGTAAAGCAGGCCCACCGGCACGCTTTGGCGGAGCTCGGCCTCAATTCCTTCGCGGTCAGGTCCGGTTCGCCGATCACTTCGACAAGCTCGCCGGCGAGGGCAGGGTGCACGTCCTGCAGAGATTTGCCGGGCTTGGGGCGCACCCTGGCGGCAACGGTGCGCCGGCAAGCGCATCGGGGGCACCCGCTCGACTGGCCTGTACGGCGTTTTGGAGGGGCGGGGTACTCGAAGCGGCACTGCGGTTCGGGACACCGCCACTGGCATGTCTTGTTCGACGTGGGGAGCAGGTCGAACGCGGTCCAGCCGGGATGGCCGACGACCTCGATGAGTTCCGCCGCCATCGCCGGATTGACCTCGGCGAGTGATGCACCGGGGCCGGGCCTGCTGTGTGCCGCGCCCACCCGTGCGTGACCACACCGGCGGCAGCCGCGTCCGGCAAGTGCCCGGCTGTGCAGTACAGCCTTCCATTCGAAGCCACAGTCCGGCTACCGGCACCGCCACAGGCACACGTCGTTGCAGCCGGGCGGCATCCGAGCGAGGGTCTTGCCCGGGTTGGTGAGGTTCGCGACGAACTCCTCCTCCAAGCGCGGCGCCACATACACCGCCGATACCTCGGGGCCGGCCACGGCCCTCTGCCACAGCTGCGCGCCCTTCGTGAGCGCCGCGGTGACGTCGGCCGGAGTGAGCTGCCGCCAGGAAAGGCCGCGGCGTCGCAGTACGCCGCCCACCGCCTCCGCCCAGTCTTCGGGGTTCACCCCCGGCCCGGCCTCATGGTGAGCGAATCCGTGCACCGGGACGGGCGGCAGCCCGCGGCTTCGGATGCGTTCCACGTCGAGTCCGGCGGCGAGCGCTGCCGCGGTCTTCGCGGTGTCCCGCTCCAGGCTTCCTGGCCTGCTGTGGGTCCATTCCGGGTCCAGGTCGATGAGCAGGCCCGGGCCCGGCTCGGGCAGGTACAGGTCGAAGCGGTCCTGACGGCGCCCGGGCAGGCGGAGGCGATGGTCCAGTTCCACGGTGAGCCCAGAGGCGGCCTGGACGAGCATGGCGATGTTGCACTCGAACGGGGAACGGCCATGGCCGGTACAGTCCGGGCAGCCGCGCCCATTGGTGCGGTTGGCGAGCGTCGCCGGCCAGAAATGCCCTTGAGCGCACTCCCACTCGCACAGGTCATGGGACTGCGGGCGCAGGGTGTCCGGCCCACGTTCGGGGCGGCTGAGGTTGCGGCGGAACTGTCGTGCCAGCGCAGGATTCAGATCGGTCAGCGATTCTCCCGGGCCGGGAGCCCGGTTGCGGCGCTTCCAGCACTCAGGGCATCCCGAGGGTTTGACGGTGCGGGTGCGGAACTGCAACCGGGCGGGCCACTGGTGGCCGCATTCTTCCGCCGAGCAGCGCCACTGGCACCGGTCCGTGGAGGACAGCGGCATGTCCTCCAGCGCCGTGTCCGGGCTGGACAGGTTGGACACGAACTCGGCCTTCAGCCTCGCCCGAACTGCAGCCACTTCGGTAGCACTTCGCCGTTTCCCCATGACGGCAGATCCTGACAGCCGTCACTGACAACGGCCGTCCACGGGCCCGGGCCTGTCCTGTCGGGTACCCGGCAGCGGACCGGGAGAGCCAAGTCTCGGGCCAGAGAAGCACGTTCTTGTCCGGGTGATTCGGCGCAAGGGGCAGACTGCAGGTACATGACGTGTTAAAGATGCTTGTGTGCGTGTCACACGGGTGCTGATTGAAGGCTTCAGGGGTTGGGGACGCCTTGATGTGCGTCCGGGCAGTCATGTGTTGGTGGCGGGAGTCCCCCGCTCCGGACGTACCGATCTGATCACCGCCCTTGCCCGGGTCCTGGATCCGGATGCCGCGCGTGGTGCCGCACTGTCCGATCTGCATCAGCGGCCGGTCCTCCTGGACAGTGCCGACGACGCTGCGCCGGCTGAGGCAGGCGGTGACGCGGTCGAGGGAGAGGCGGAAGCCGTCGCCGAAGTGCCAGCCGCCGATGCCGCCGGCACGGAAGGTGCAGCAGGACAGGACGCGTCCGGCGACAACGTCGACACACGGGAGCCTCCCTCTGCGGTGCTGCAGCGGGTGGAGGCCGCCCAGGTCGAGGTGACGCTGACCGATCTCGATCCCGATGTGCAGCAGTTGCTCGATGGAGTCCTGGAACCGCTGGAGGACTCCGGGTGTGCGAGTGAGGATCCTGATGCGTCTGCGGATGCTCCACTGTGCGCGCGGCTGGCCTATCGACTGAGCTATGACGAGGAAGCCGAGACGCTGGAGTCGGTGGTGTACTTCCCGGCGCGCAGCAACCCGGCGCTCGGCCAGTACTCCCGGGTTCCTGCCGCCACCCGGCGGATGCTGCCGGTGATCACCCTCGATGCCGGCCAGCCTCTGCAATTGCGTGCCGGTGCGGGTTTGCGGCGCATCCTCGACGAGCGGGACGCCAAGGCCGGTACCGCGGCCTTCGATGCGCTGGCCCAGGCCGTCGCAGAGGCCGTGGCAGCGCTGTCGGCCAGTCCGGCTGTGGCCGAAGCCGTCAACGCGGTGCTCGCGATCGGCGGGACAGGGGAACGGATCGGCGATACTCCGGTCACCGCGGAGCAGGTCGGCTTCCGCACCGAGGACGGGTCGGTGGCCGCACTGCTGCGGACCCTGCGCGCGGCGCTGCACTTGGACACGGGCGGCATGCTCGGGCTGGCCCAGCACGGCAGCACGGTCAGCGCGGTGTTGTCGATGGCCGAGGCGATGCTGCTGGCCACCGTGCCCGGAGCCGTGGTGCTGGCCGACGACTTCGGTGACCAGCTGGATGCTCCGGCCACCGAGCATCTGGCGGCCCTGCTGCGCGCCCGCTCCGGGCAGGTGTGGCTGTCCACCCGGCGGCCTGAGGCCGCCAGGGCCTTCGAGCCCACCGAAGTCATCCGGTTGGTGCGGCACGGCGGCGTCCGCTCCCACCATCAGCTGACCAGGATCATGGACCGCAAAGCACTGGTCGCGATGCGGCAGTGGCACACCCAGCTTCTGGCCGCGCTGACCGCCCCCACGGTCGCCATCACCGAGGGCCCGCACGACGTGGCCGTACTCAGCATGGTCGATCGCCGCCGACCTACCTCCTCCCTGCCCCTGTCCGCCCACGGGGTGCGGCTGGTCGCCTCCGGCACCGGAGGCGAGGGGGGCATCGGCCAGATTCCCCGCGTCGCCAGCCTGGCACGCCAGTTGGGTTTCCGCGTCCTGGCGGTGATCGACCGCGACAAGGAGAGCGACCAGACCAGCGACGAACTCGCCAAGATCCAGGCCGCGTGTGATGCGGTGGTCCGGCTGCCGCCCGGCGCCATCGAGCGCGCCATGGGCGACGGCCTCCCGCTGCAGGCGCTCGCCGACGCCAGTGCCACGCTCACCGAGTACGGCATCCCCGACCCCATGGGCGGCCAGCTCACCGAGGCCGCAGTGACCAACCTGTGCAAGGTGATACATAAACAGGGCCTGCACGAACAGTTCCTGGAAGCCCTCTACGCCGAGCCCAACGCACCACACCCGCCGGTGATCTCCACGACGCTGGCCCTGCTGGAACTGGCCGCCGACCCCTCCTACAGCGGGCCGCAACTGATCGATGTGACCGCCGTGTCCCGGCCGGCGGGTGCCTGATGGCCTATCAGGCACGCGAGGACCAGCGTGCGGTGATCGAGAGCGTTGAGCAGGTGCTGGTAGTCAGCGGCGGCGCCGGCACGGGCAAGACCACTACCGCGGTCGCGGCCGCCCGCGCCCACCTGGAAGCAGCGGACGAACAGTTGCTGCGGCTGCGGCAGGAGGCGGCCCGGCGCGGACAACGCGCCCAACTGCCGACTGCGACACAGGTGTTGTTCCTTTCCTTCTCGCGCACCGCCGTCGCCCAGATCATCGACCGGGCCACGAACGTCATCGGAGAGCTGCGGCCGCGGCTGGAGGTGTCGACCTTCCACGGCTTCGCCTGGAGGGTTATCACGGGCTTCGGCGCGCACCACGGCTTTCCGCCTCCCCAGAGCGTGCTCAGCCAGGCCAACCAGACCGTGCCCGGGGCCCCTCCCGGGCTGACGTACGACCAGCTGATGCCGGCCGCCCGCCGACTGCTGGCCCTCAGCAAGGTCCGCGACCACTACGCCGGGCGCTACACCCTCGTCATCTGCGACGAGTTCCAGGACACCGACGCCACCGAGTGGGCGTTCCTGCAGCAGATCGCTCCCGCAGCACGGCGCATCCTGCTGGGCGATGTCAACCAGAGCATCTACGAGGGCTCGTTCAAACCCGGGGTGAACCCCGCCACCCGGATCGCGGACGCCATGGCCCTGCCCGGCGCCCGCCGCATCAACCTGCAGGCCGCCAGCTACCGTGACCCCTCCGGTGTGCTGCCCGCCGCCGCGGAAGCCGCCCGCCAGCGCCGCTTCACCGACCCCGCCCTCCGCGCAGCCGCCCAGCAAGGACGTCTTACCGTCACACGGATCACGGACGACAGCGGCTACGCGCAGGTCATCGAGCTCACCCGGGCTGCCCGCCAGAAGAAGCACACCGTCAGCATCTTCACCCACACCAACATCGCCACCACCTCCCTGTCCGACGCCCTCACCGCAGCCGGTGTGATCCACGAACAGGTCGGCTTCACCGAGGCCCATGCAGAAGCCCTCTCGGCCCAACTCGCCCTCATCCACCACGCGCTCGGGCAGAAGCCCGCCCAGGTGCGGCGGGCGCTCGCCGTGTTCGTCACCGCGTGCCTGCGCGGCCGAGGACTCTCCGATCTCGCACGGCAGATGCTGGACAGGTCCAACCCCGCGCTGGAGCGTGCCTTGCGTGCGCTCGCGCAGGATCTTCGCTCGGCGGGGATCGGCCCGAACGCCGACGTCGACCGCCTTGCCGAGCTTGTCACCGGCGCCTACGCACGCATCGGAACCTTCCGCGGCCAGGAGGCCTGGCTCCAGGCCGCCCCCACCACCCGCCGCGCACTGCGCCTGCTCAAGGAAGACCAGAGCATCACGGCGGTGGCCGAACAACTCCACCGTGCCCGCGACGAGACTCTGGTGGGTGACAGCCGGCCGCGTCCGCGGCCGGTGCAGGTGATGAACCTCCACCAGACCAAGGGACGCGAAGCCGACACCACCATCCTGCTGCTGGCCGACGACGAGTACTACGGCCCCGAAGGCGAACCCTTCCCCATCGGCTCACGGCTGCTCTACGTCGTCATGACCCGCGCCCGCCACCAGGCACACCTCGTCGTCCCGGCCAACTCCCACCCTCTGTGGGCACCCCTCATCGCCACCCTGGAATAGCCCTCCTCCGCCAACGAGACCCGCCCGCAGCCGCGTGACCAGCGCGCCGGCCAGACGCGGCGGCTTGTCCAGCCCCAGAGCGTGGATGACGAGTCCGGCGGGAAGCGCTCTACGTGTCGGTGGGGGCCGGCAGCCGCGCGGTCCGTTGGGCTGCCTGGCGGACTTGGCGGTTGACGTCCTGTCGCATCCGGGCGAGCAGGCTGTGTCCGTCGGGCAGGTTCCGGGCGAGATTGACGCGCACGCGCCAGTCAGGGTCGTCGGCGAGGAGGTTCCTGCACAGGCTGAGGCCAGTGCTGTCGGCGTTGCTGAGGGAGGTCGCCAGGCAGCGGATCCATGGCTGGTGGTGGACGGCCAGGGTGGTCAGCGGGGGAAGAAGGCGCGGTGCGAGGTGATTGAGGGCTCGCGCGATCAGCCGCGCTTCCGCGTCGGTGGCATTTCGGAGCTGGGTCAGGGCCAGGGTGACGATGCTGCCCGCCGTGTCCGGGTCGGTGCCCGCCAGCCGTGCGGCACTCACCAATGACTGCTGGGGCAGCAGGGACGGCCCCGTCCGAAAGCGGAAGCGGTCCAAAGGGTGCTCCCGCGTGAGTTCCTCGCCCTGGCCGGCCGCGAGTTCGCCGCGGGCAGCGCGGAAGGCGAGGTCGACGTACGGCTGCTGCTGGTCACGGGGCAGGGCCGAGGCGGCCACGGTCATCGCGTCAAGGACCCAGCGCTGTCCGCCCTGCCCCGTGGGCTCTTGCACTTGTGCGGCGAGCCGCGGCGCCCAGGGCGTGAGCACGGTGGGCGGCAGCACCTGTTCGCCCAGCAGGACCAGTTCCGCGGGGCCGAGCTGCGGGCGGTCGCCGGGCTCGGCGCCGGGGTCCCGGCCGAGCCGTCCGGCGATGACTTCGCGGCACACGACCGGTTCGGCTCCCGCCAGCAGGAGCAGGCGCAGCGCGTCGAGGCTCCCTTGGCGTGCCGGGGCCGTGCAGGCCTGGGCGACGATCTGCGGGTGGCGCCTGAACAGGTCCTCGCCGTGGCTGACGACGGTGCTGATGAGGTCGCTGTTGCTCAGCACGGCCCGGGCCAGCCGTTCCACGGCTGCGGGGGCCTGCGTGCCGTGTGCCTCGGAAACCGCGGCCAGGGCCCACGCGTGTGCACGTGCCGTGGTGAAGCGGGCGGGGGCGGCGGCCGGGTCGGCCAGGGAGGCTGTGTGTTGTGCCTGGGCGGGTATGGCCGCGGGGGCGAGTTTGGCCAGGGCGCCCCAGGCGGCGTCGGTGAGGGTGGCCAGGCCGGCCCCGCGGGCGGCTTCAGTGGCCGCTTCCTTCAGGGCGGCGTCGATCCATGTCCTGGCTGAGGTGTCGGTGAGCGCGTCGGCCATGCGTTCGGTGATGGCGAAGGCGCAGGCGCGTTCCCACACCGGGCGGCCGGCCAGGTCCTCGGGTGCGGGCCAGTCCAGTGCCTGGGCGGGCAGGTCCGGGATGAAGGTGCTCACGGCCTTGGCTGTGCCGGCTGCGCCGGAGTTCATGAGGTGGGTCATCGCCGCGGTGGTGTTCCCGACGTTCATGTGCAGCCGGGCCAGGAGCTGTTCGGCCTCGTTCTGGTGTCCCCAACTGCCCATGGCGACGGCACGCCGGCGGTACTGCAGCAGGTGTTGGCGGGCGTCGTGGAACTTCTCCCGCACCATGTCGAACATGGCCGATGCCCTGGTGTCCTGGATGGCGGGCAGAACGCTGTCACGACTGGCCTGGCGCAGGACCTGCTCGAAGCCGTGGGCACTGAAGATCTTCTCGCGTTCGCTGAGGGCCTGAGCACTGCGGCTGAGGACCAGGCGCTGGGCGGCGAGCCACTCCCCGGCATCCTGGTGCGTGCGGGCGGCCAGCGCGAGTTCGACCGCGTCGTAGTAGCCGTCGACGGCACCGTGCATGTCTGCGGTGGTGGCCAGGAAGCGGGCGCGGCGGGCTGCGAGCAGGCCGCGGACGGGAATCGGGTAGGTGTGGCGGGCGGTGCGGTATAGCTCGCGCCAGGCGTCGCCGGTGGGGTCGGCGTCGGCCAGACAGGCCTGCAGGCGGGCGGTGTCCAGGTCGCTGGGGCCGCTCATCTCGGCGATCGCGGTGAAGAGTTGTGCCCGCTGGGTCACCAGCTCAGTCCGACGCTCTGCCAGGGCGTGCTCGGCGAACAGGGTGGCTGCCTGGAGCACGCTGGGATCGTCGTCCAGTTGGGCGTCGAGGTGTGCGGCGACGTCGTCGAGGGTGACCCGGTGCTCGAATTCGAACTCGGCCAGGCTTCCCAGGGTGTTCACCGTGCGGATCAGCGCATCGTCCGCCTCCACCTGCTCCTCCGCCAGGCGGATGAGGGTGGCGCGGGCCTCGAAGGCACGGTCCTCAACCAGATCGCGGGCCATGCGGGCCATGTCCACACGCACGGCCGCGTCGGGGTCGCCGGCCGCGTGCAGGGCAGCGGCCTGCCGGGCGCGCAGCGCCCGGGCGTAGGGGCGGTACAGGGTCTGTTCGAGCTGTTCGGCGATCCGGCCGTATGCGGCGGCAGCCGTCGCGGGATTCTCCTGCCGAGCCTGGTCTGCGGCGGCGAGGTCCCCGTCCAGCCCAAGATGGGCTACCGGGCCGCGCAACAGAGCCTGCGCGTCGGGTCCCTCGTTCGCCTCCGCGGGCGAGAGGACGGGCGCCGGGGGTGCCGGGCAGAACAGCTGAGTGGTGGCCGCCCCGAAGAACGCGGTCACGATGTCCGGGTGCGGGCGCAGCAGGTCCGACAGGCTCTTGCGGTTCCACAACTCGATCTGCAGGTCCGGGTACGTGCCGCGCAGCTCGAACAGCTTCTCACTGATCTCCGTGCGGTTCGCGTCGTGGGTGGTGACCACGACCAGCCGGCGTGCCTCGAAGGGCCGCTTGCCCCGCGCATAGCGGCCCACCGCGTGTTCGAGGTCGTACGGAGTGAACTCCTTCAGTCGTTTGGCCTGGAAGACCGCCGCGTTCCTGCCCGTCACACCGACGACGTCGATGCCGTGCTGGTTTTGCCCGCGCTCCCCGTAGAGCCAGGTCTCCTCCCAGCCCTCCACCCTCCGTGCCAGCCACGCCACCAGGTGCTCGACACTCTCCCACTGGAGATCTCCGGTGTTGAGCAGGTGCGGCGCCGACACCGTCAGCGGCCGCGCCGTCGCCGACGGGGCTGCCAGCAGTTCGTGGTCCCCCTCCATCCTGCGGACCAGCCCGTCGCGCACCGCTTCCTCGTCAGCCATGGCAGCGACCCTACGGCCCGGCGCTGACAACGGGACGCTCCGCCCACGGGCGGGGCACAACGGCACGGCGGGCAGGGCCACGCCGTGCACGACGGCGGAAGTCGCCAGGCAGCCAGGGCAGTCGACCGCGCAGGCGGCAGCGGAAGGCCAGAGGCAGGCCTGCTTCGGTGTACGGCCGTTGAGGGCTGCGTCACCCTCCGCAGGGACGGGGATACAGACGTCCCGTTTCGGTGGGAGCCTGGACAGACTCACGTCGTGACACATGGACCTGTGCCGGCCCGTCACTGCTGCCGCCAGCGGCGGGTGACGAGGTTCAGCTCGCCCAGGAGGGTCGCGTCGTGTACGAGGGGCTGCAGCCAGTCGACATCGGTGGGTCGCAGGCGGTGCAGTCCGTCACGGGTGAGTGTCTTCAGTAACAGCTCGGCGCGTTGGGCGAGCCAGTGGTCGGCGCCGAGGTCGCGGGCCAAGCGGAGCAGGCCGACCACGGCTTGGGGCGGTCTGGGGTGGGGGATGCGCTCCAGAAGGGTGATGCCTTCGGTGAGCACGGCTTGGGCCGGTGGGTGGTCTGCGGCGTGCCACATGGTGCTGGTCTGGGCCTCGGTGAACAGGCAGAGCAGTCGGGTCAGTGGGTCGCCGCCGGCATCGAGGGCGGGTGCGTCGGGGCCGAAGCGGCGTGTGATCCGGTCAAGTTGGTCGTGCGGGATGTCCGGGCGTCCGGCGAGGTCGTTGACGCACTGGGCGAGGACCAGCCACGTCGGGGCGGACAGGCCGCCAGCGCTGGTGAACTGGATGGTGGTCAGCTGATCGAGGATGTCGATGACTGTGGTCGCGGGCAGGTCGGCGGCGGCGTGGAGAAGGTGGCGTCCCAGGATGTCTGCGGCCAGCAGGCGCTCGTCGCCGGACAGGCTTCGCAGCATCAGAAGGAGTTCGGCGTAGGGGGTGCCGGGCGGCCAGGGATCGTTGGCGGGCCGGTACAGCAGGGAGATCAGCGCGTGGGCGAGGGAGAGGCTGCGGGTGCGGTCGACCCCGTGGTAGGTCTCCAGGGCGGTGGGCATCTGGTGCAGGACCGGTGCTACGGCGTGCAGCACGTGCTGTGCGCCGAGGTCGTAGGTGAAGGCCGCCGGCCGGTACAGGCTGGCCGGGGCAGCGCCGTCGAGATGCTGGAAGGTCTGTGCTGTGGTGTCGTCTCGGGTGGCGAGGTTCACGGTCCAGGCGAGTTCTTGTTCGGGCTGATGCATGGGCAACCCCACCAGTAGGTCTCTGCGGCCGGTGGCGGGATCGGTGAAGGGCTCGGTGGCCAGGGCGCGGGTGAAAGCGTCCCAGGATCCGTCGCTGAACTGCGAACGCCACAGCAGGGTGTGGCGGCGCCACCAGTCGACCGTGTTGCGGCTGCCCACAAGGGCGGAGGCACGGAGAGGGGGGTGGGCCAAGACGGCCAGCAGGAGCAGGTTGGCGCTGTAGACGGCGTCTTGCCGGGTGCGGTGCGTGAGGGCAGGGCGGTACGGCACGTGGGTGCGGTGGTGGGTGTCGCCGGGCGTCTGGTTGAAGAGACTGGTCAGCAGCGAGGTCAGATGCTCGCGCTGTGCCTGGGTGAGGCGAGTGAGTTGTTCGCTGGTGTTGCGTACGACTTCGGCCCGGTCGGTGAGCGGGACGTGGGAGAGCAGTGCGTACAGCCGGCCGTCGTCGACGGGGTGGTCGCTGTCCGGGCTGGTGGTGGCCAGGAGATGGCGCAGTTCGCCGGTGACAAGGCGGGTCAGCAGGTATTCGCCGAAGGTGGCGTGCAGGAATTCGTAGGCTCTGCGTTCGTGGCCGGTGACGATGGCCTGAGCTTCGTGGATGAAGAAGAAGCGGCCGAACAGCAGTGGCGTGGCGCCGGCAGGGGCGGCGTCGAGCAGGGCGGCCAGGTCGTTTTCGGCGTCGGTGGCGGTGATGCCTTGCCGGTGGCGGTTGAACATGCCGATCGCGATGACGGACAGGCGCTGCAGTTCGTGGGCGACGCGGGCGGCTTCGGTGTCGGCCGGCAGGGCGTTGTGTTTGGTGACCTGGCGACGCACGAACTCGGTCAGGAGCCGCTCGTACAGGCCCAGGCGTTGGATGTCCTCACCGTGCAGCAAATGCAGAGCGTTGCCGGAGGCGTCGTATAGAGCGAGCATGAGCAGCAGCAGCGGCTGGCCGGCGAGTTCTTCGTGACGGCCCACCACATCCCATGTGAGGGGCTGCAGGGCGTGGGTGGAGAAGTAGCGGCGGTTGGTGGTGTTCCAGACGTGGAGCCAGCGGCGGATGCGGTCAGCGTCGAAGGGTTCCAGGCGGATGACGGTGCTGGGATGCGGGGTCAGGGCCTGGTCGGCGACCACGGTGCGGCTGGTGACGATCACGATCGTGGGGCGTGCCTGGTCGGCCTCGCGCTGCTGGAACTGCTGCACGCTTTGCAGGTAGGCGAAGTGGCGTGCGGGATCCATGTGATCGGCCGCAGCCTGGAGCAGTTCGTCGAAGCCGTCCAGGAGGACGACCCTGACGACGCCTGAGTCCGGGTCGGTGACGTCGGGCCAGGGTGTGCGGCGGCCGGTGGAGCGCAGCACGGCCTCCTCGAGCTGTTCCTGGACGCCCAGGTCTGCGGGCAGGTGACGCAGTTCGACGCGCTGGCAGAAGAACTCCGCCGCGGGCAGCCGGGCGGCGATCAGCTTGGTCAGCAGCGACTTGCCGGATCCGGGATGGCCCAGAATCAGCAGCGGCGCACGGGTGGCGTCCTCGGTGAGCAGATGGGCTGCGAGGAAGTCCTCCAGGTCGTCCCACAGCGGCTGGGCTTCCCACCAGTCGTCACGGGCCAGGGCGCGGTCACCTGAGCGGTCGGCCACGCGAAAGGCGGGGTTGATGTAGCCGGCCTCCAGGTCGGGGATGCGCGGGCCCGACTCCTCGACCTGGGCAAGCGGGGCACGGAGTTGCTGCTGGTGCGCCGGGGTAGGGGCGCCGTTGTCCTGGGCGAAGGTCCCCAACAGCCGAGACAACCCGGCGAGGCCCCGGCTAGATGAAACGTCCGGTGTCACAGGCTCGGACGGGTCCAGGGCTTCGGGCGGGTCTTCCGTCTCGGAGGTCAGGCGCAGTTCGGGGCACTCCCACGTCACCTGGGCCAGCAGGGCTTGGTAGCGGCGCCATGCGCGGCGCGCGAGCCTGTCCGGCTGCTGGCCGCTCACGCCGCTTTCGTCGCACACGGTGTCGGCCGCGTAGGCATAGGCGGCGGCGATTTCCGCACGCAGGTCGGCGGGATGCCTCACCCGCTGCGATCCCAGGGTGACACGCTCCAGCTCGGCCACCACGTCGCTGGTGAGATCGGCCTGCTCGTGCCCGAGTTCTGTCGTGTAGTAGATGCCTGAGGTGCCCACGGCCTCGCAGAACGCCGTCACCAGGATGACCAGATCGGCCGCGCGCAGCAAGGCGGTGCGGGTCGTGCCGCAGCTGGCCCGTACCCGGTCAGCGAACCCTTCCAGCACGGCGTTCAGGTCGGTGACGATGGCACCGTGCAGCTTCAGTGGCTCCAGCAGTTCTGCGGCCAGCCGGTCGAAGCCCGTCCTTTCTCCGATGAGGACGTTCACGGCGCTCACAAAGTCGTCAGGGGGGGTCTCGGCGCGTGGCAAGGCGGGCGGTTTGGCAGCACGTGACTGCGGTGGCGCCTGGTCGGCGTCAGTTTCCGCCTCATGGTGACGGTGGCGCCAGTAGGCCAGGTCGGGGGTGAGTCCGGACGGCGGGGTGGTGGCGCGTTGGTGGCAGTACTCCACGATGCGGGCGACATCGTCCCAGGGCGGCAGGGTGGAACGATGCCCGTTGAGCAGCATGGAGATGGCGGCGGGGCTGCGGTTCACGGCGCGGGCCAGGTCGCTTTGCTGGATACCGCGCTCGCTCACCAGGCGTCCCAGCAGCTTGCAGAAGACCGCTACTGGTCCCGAGGTCTCCCCCACGCTCACGCGCCCACCCCCGCCGTTCACGCTGATTCAGTGTGGCCCCTGGCAGCGTAGGCAGTGACCTGCACCAACTGCCGTCTGCTTTGGGACTTTTCAGCGAAACCCCGGCCCGGGCCTGCCGTCCGTCATGGTCGATGCGACACAACCCATCCCCTTTGAGGAGTGCGCATGTCCTGGCTCACCGCCCCTGTACCGGTTCTGGTGCTGGCCCTGGTGTTCTCCGTGTTCGCGGGCGTCGTGTTGCCCGCGGTGTGGTCCACACAGCCCGCACGCCGGAAGGCAGCCGCCGCCGTTCTTGCGCAGCTCCTCCGAGCCGGACGCGATGTCGGCGGCACACGGCCTTCCACACCGCCGTCCCCGCCTTCCGCCGGTCCTGCCACGGCTACTCACCGGCAGACGCAGGTCCAGCCACACCACCCGCACAACGACGCGCAGGACGCGGCATCGTGAGCCCACTGCATGGAGCCAGCCCGCATCGTCTGCGCTCGGCGTGCCGGTGGGATGTGTCTCCTCGGCCTTGCTGTCACCAGCCGGCGCGCTCACGTTCGAGGCGGTCCGGAACGCGTCGGCCGGGGCGTTCCGAACCGCCGGGGTGCCAGTCCTGGGTGACGGTGAGAGTGCGCTGGTCGACGGCGACGTGACCCGGTGACGCGGCGCATGGCACTGAGCAGGCGCGAGGCGCGGGTACAGCAGGAATAGAGCCTCACCCGCCTGATCGCGAGATTCACTACAAACGAACCGCACCGTTCTTGGATGGGCCAGGATCTGGCACCCGACTCACATCTGAGGGTTCACTCGCTGCGGCAGCGCAGGCCCTCTAGACAGATGTCGAGCAGACGCGCCTGCCTGGCCACTTCAAGGTCCGGATCACCAGCAGGAGATGGGGATGAGCTGATCAGGAGGAGCACATCCTCTACCGTGACATCCGGACGCAGTTCTCCAGAGACGTGTGCACGATGAACGAGTTGGCCCACAACCTCCATCAGGGAGGCCATGCCAGTAGCAGGTAGTTGATCTTGCTGTTCCACGGGCCGGTCCGTCTGGTCACGATGAAGAGGCACGGCCGGAATGAGGCGCCCCCCACCTGAGCCGGAAGTCCGCACGAAGCGCGCGAGCGCCGACCAGGGCTCGTCCTCTTGGCCAAGCGCGGCACGTGCCTGTTCGATCAGCCGGGACACTTCCTCCTCAGCGATCCGCCGCACCAGAATGTCCTTGCTGGGGAAGCGCCGGTACACCGTTCCGACGCCGACGCGGGCACGGCGCGCCACGTCCTCTATGGGGGCCCCGTACCCGAGCTCGCCGAAGACCTCCCGGGCCGCACGCAGCACATGCTCCAGATTCCGCTGGGCGTCTACCTTGAGCGGTGTTGAGCGGTCGCGGGTCGCACCGCTCCGCGAATCTGCGGGGTCCATAGATGCGGCCACGGCAAGGGTGCCGTGGACGGCAGGCCCACTGCCTGCAGCTTCTTGGGATGCGAAGGCACTGGATGCAGGCGGCGACATCCGGCGTACCAATGACAACGGCGGCAGGGGCGCGGAGTCAGGAGCCGCTGGCTCCTTCAACTGCGCGAGTCGCGCCGAAAGTTCCTCTGGGGAGTGCGTGATGTCCTGCACGGCGTCCGCGAGGAGACGAGCAACCTCGTCACTCTCGGTGTGGTCCACTCGATCCCCCTTCCCGAATGGGGTGTGTATCAGTGTCAGCCATCAGGAGGCGAAGAGAGCGGCGGCCATCGTGAAGCTGGGACTTGACCGTTCCCTCGGCTACTTCCAGCGTACGGGCGATGGCACTGACAGGTTGGTCGAGGATGTAGTGCAGGACAACCGTCTCACGCTGCCGTTCTGGAAGTTGCCCCAAGGCACGTACGAGGTCCATGCGTTGGTCCGATGTCGTGAGCGCGTGAGGGGCTGCGCTCGTGGACAAGGGTTCCGCTTTCGCCAGGAGGCTCTGGCGCCGACCCGAGGTGCGACAGTGCGAGATCCACAGGGTGAGGGCGGTTTTGCCTACCCAGGCCAACGGGCTGTCGAGGCCGCCGACCTCGTCCCACTTCTTAAGGGCGACGCCGAAGGCTTCCTGCGCGAGGTCTTCGGCGGTGGCCCGGTCCGACCCCATTAGCACCAGTGTGCGCACGGTCCTGGTGAACCCCTCGGTGAACAGCTCGTCAAAACTCACGGATCGTGGGGGAGGAGCTGGTTCAGGGAATGGTTCGATCATGATCCCGTCGCGTGCTCGGGCAGGCCGGTGGTCGGAGGTACGTAGACGACACGGATATCGCAATTGTTGAGATCGTGGTGCATGAGCAGTTGGACTGCACCCTCACGGGCGAGGCCGACGACCGCAACCAGAGTGGCACGGCGCGCCCGTTCGTACAGCACTCTCGACAGAATGTGCACGACGGTGGGGGCCAGAATCAGCACGACTCCAGTGCAGATCAGGGTGCAGGCAGTGAGGCCCATGTGCGGTGGTCCTTCCGAAGGGGCACGAGCTACGTCCACGACGTCGTCACGGGGTAACTGTCACCACACGCGGATCCGGTTGGGGCCGTACGAGCGGTTTTTTTGAAGACGGCGCCGAAGTCCGCGGCGAGGGAACCGCCGGTGGACTGAGGACTGCTCCCGCAGAACGTGAGCTTGTTCCGCTTTGACGGACACCATCGGTGTGGTGGTCAGGCTGCGAGTGCGGTCTCGTATTCGGCGGGAC
>NZ_JBQOUX010000095.1:0-29952 GCF_052216785.1 Streptomyces sp. JW3
CGTCGCGGCCGGGTCGCGCCATGCCCCCCACGTCAGCCACAACCCCGCCCAGCCGTTCACGCTTCGTGGTAGAAGCCAACGTTCACGCTGCGCGGCTCGACCCGGTCCTGGACGACGACCTCACCACTGCCACCCCGCGGCAGCGGCACCGTGCCGCCGTAAGCGACGGCCGTCGTCCGCCCGTCCACCGTCAGCCGGACCTCGGCGGACGGTTCCGGCTGCGAGCCTCGCAGCCAGGTCAGCTGCCAGCTGCCGTCCGGCCCGCACCGGAACTCCAGATGGACCCGGGAGACGAACAGCCAGTCGTCCGGCGTCGCCAGCCGGCACACCGCCCCGTCCCGGCCCACCCGCAGCACCGCCCCCGGCTCGCTGGGCGCGTCCGCCATCCGCATACCGGCCGTCGCACCCGCGTCCGCCGCGGCGACGGCGGCCATGGTGAGTTCGAGCACGTGCGCTCCTCCTGACGTCCGGGTGACCGGGCCCCAGGCTAGAGCCTGCCGTACGCCGCCGCCCGGCCCTCCCGCACAGCGGTGGCGGGAGGGCCGGGCGGAGCCATCGGTGTCGGGCCTGGCCTCCTACAGACGCATCAGGCTCTCCGACAGCTCCCGGTAGTCACGCAGGGCCAGCCGGAGCTGCTCGGTGTCGGTGGCGGTCGCCGCCTTCTTGTCCGTGTCGGTGGACTGCCAGGACGCGCGCAGCGTGCGCCGGCGGCGGGTCACCGCGTCGGTGAAGCGGGTGGTGATCTCCTCCAGGACCCGGTCGGCCTCCTCGACGGCGGCCCGGGGTCCGTCGACGAATCCGGAGACCGCGTGGTGCAGCCGTTCCTCCAGCTTGCCGCACTCCTCGTGCGGGAGGAGGGAGGTCTCCGGCCGGGGGGTGGGAGGCTGGGTGGCGGTCGCCCGGGTGGCGGTGGCAGCGGGCCGGGTGCCTTCGGTGTGCAGCTGCGGGGTGGCCTCGGTGTGCGCGCCGACGCCGTGGTCGGCACGGGCGCCGGGCGGCGCCTCCGGGTCCGGGGTCGCACCGGTGCCCAGGGCCGTCTCGCCGCGGGCGTCGGCGTCGGGTGCGTGGTGCTGACCGCGCTCGGCGGGGGCGCCGCCGGCCGGCCGGGTCACATCGGACATGTGGCTCAACTCTCCTTCGCGTGACGGCGGTTCAGGGCCCAGGGCTGGTGGTTCTTACGGGCCGTCGTTCGGTCGTCGCGGTGGTCGGTGTCGCGGCCCTGGTGCATCAGCTTCTCGAACAGGGCGCGGGCCTCGACCATGGCCTCCCGCAGCCGCTCGGTGCCGGCGCCGTCGGCCGTGTGCGTGCCGTCGGCCGCCGCGTGGTGCACGCGCCGGTAGCCCTCTACGTGGTGGGCGTGGTGCACGGACAGCGCCGCGAGTTGTTCCTCGTAGCGGCCGCCGTCCGGGTAGCCGCGGGCGCCGGCCAGCTCGGAGAGCAGCCGGTCGGCCTCGGCGACCGCCTCGCGGGGCGAGTCGACGAACCGCTCCTGCGCGGCCGTCCAGCGCGTCTCGAACCGATCGCGCTCGGCCGGCTCCAGGGGCTTGGCGCGCAGCGAACCGTGGCGCTCCACGCGCTCGGTCAGTTCGCGTTCGGCCGCCTTCGTGTCGCCGTCGTGCCGGGCGACGGTGCGGTCGTACTCGGGCCCGAAGCGCCGCTTCAGGCTCCCGCCGTGCCGCGGGCCCCGGGCGCGCAGGGTCAGGACGGCCGCGACGATCAATACGGCCGCCACAATCACGATCAGAGCGATGATCACGCCTGTGGACATGAATGCCTTCCAGGTTCTCGGCCCAACCGGCTTTCCGTACGGGCCGGTTCGCAAAGCGGGTACCCGCTGAGCCCCCGTCAAACGGGCACCGAGCGCCCGGAGCGGCGGGACACCGAGCACTGGTTCACCAAGTCGCTGGCGCGGCGCGCCGAAAGGGTCAGCCGGGGTGGGTGAGGACGCGTTCGTCGTCGTGCGGGCGTTCGCGGCGCGCGCCGCACAGCTCGCCGTTCAGCTCCTCGACCAGGCGGATCAGGTCCCGCGGGCGGTCCGGGCCCCACCAGTCGCCGAGCAGTTCGGCCAGCGACTCCTCGCGGGCGTGTGCGAGCCGTCCGGCCACCTCGCGGCCGTGGTCGGTCAGGACCAGGCCGAGGCCCTGGCGCAGGGCGAGGTGCCGCACCTCGGCCTGCCGGGCGGCCTCCAGGACGACGGTCAGCGGTACGGCGCTGCGCTCGGCCAGGCGGCCCGGCTCCACACAGCCGTACCGCCTGATCCGCAGCAGCAGCCAGCTCGTCGCGGGCAGCAGGTCGTAGCCGGCGCGGGTGGTGATCTTCCGGTAGGCGGCGCGGCGGCCCTCCCGGGTGCCGAGGACCGACAGCGCGCGGCACACCTCGTCGTGGGAGGAGCGCTGGACCGGGTTGCTGGCCAGGGTCTGGGTGGCGTCGGGGGCGGTGACCGAGCCGCGCAGCCGGTCCTCCTTAAGGAACCAGGCCAGTACGAAGCCGAGGAGGGCGACCGGGGCGGCGTAGAGGAAGACGTCGGTGATGGAGGCGGCGTAGGCGTGGATCGCGTCCGGGCGCAGCGACGCGGGGAGGGCCGCGATGCCGCGCGGGTCGGATTCGAGAGTGTCGGCGGAGACGCCGGGCGGGAGCCGGGCGCCGCTGAACGCGTCGGTGAGGCGGTCGGCGAGACGGCTCGCGAAGACGGTGCCGAAGACGGCCACCCCGAAGGCCGCGCCGATCGAGCGGAAGAAGGTCGCGCCGGAGGTGGCGACGCCCAGATCCTCGTACGGGACGGCGTTCTGCACGATGAGGACGAGGATCTGCATCACCAGGCCCAGGCCCGCTCCGAAGACGAAGAAGAAGGCGCTCATCTCGGCGGTGGGGCTGTTCTCGTCCAGTTGGTGCAGGAGCAGCAGACCGAGGGCGGTGACGCCGGTGCCGGCGATCGGGAACACCTTCCAGCGGCCGGTGCGGCTGACGATCTGGCCGGAGACGGTGGACGCCAGCAGCAGGCCGACCACCATCGGCAGCATGTGCACCCCGGACATGGTCGGGCTGACGCCCTGCACCACCTGGAGGAAGGTCGGCAGATACGTCATCGCGCCGAACAGCGCGAAACCGACGACCAGGCTGATCACCGCCGACAGCACGAAGGTGCGGACCCGGAACAGGCGCAGCGGGAGCACCGGCTCGGCGGCCCGGCGTTCGACGGTCACGAAGACGGCGGCCAGCAGGACGCCCAGCACCGCCAGGCCGATGATCCCCGGCGAGGCCCAGGCCCAGGTGGTGCCGCCGAGGGAGGCGACCAGGACCAGGCAGGTGGCGACGGCGGCGATGAGGAAGGTGCCGAGGTAGTCGATGACATGGCGTTCGGTGCGGCGCGGGATGTGCAGCACCGTCGCGATCACGGCGAGGGCGATCAGGCCGACGGGCAGGTTGATGTAGAACACCCAGCGCCAGCTCAGGTGCTCGGTGAAGACGCCGCCGAGCAGCGGGCCGAGCACACTGGTGGCGCCGAACACCGCGCCGAACAGGCCCTGGTACCGGCCCCGGTCGCGGGGCGGCACCAGGTCGCCGACGATCGCCATCGACAGCACCATCAGCCCGCCGCCGCCCAGCCCTTGCACCGCCCGGAACGCGATCAGCTCCCCCATGTTCTGCGCCACGCCGCACAGCGCCGAACCGGCCAGGAAGATCACGATCGCCGTCTGGAACAGCCGCTTGCGCCCGTACTGGTCGCCGAGCTTGCCCCACAGCGGTGTCGCGGCGGTCGCGGCCAGCAGATACGCGGTCACGACCCACGACAGGTGCTCCATGCCGCCGAGGTCGCTGACGATGGTGGGCAGCGCGGTGGAGACGATGGTCTGGTCCAGGGCGGCCAGCAGCATGCCGAGGAGCAGCGCCCCGATGGAGACGAGGACATGGCGCGGGACCCGCTCGTCCTGCGGGGCGCCGCGCACCGCGTCCCGCGTACTGCCGGTGTCCCCGGTCACGGTCATGGCGACCTCCCGAACGCGCACGCGAATTTTCTGGTCAGGCCTTCCCTTTCCCTCCTGTTCGGTGTGACCGGTTATGGCCTGTTCAGTCGTACGGAATGCCGGTATTCCGTCGGGGGTCGGGGTCGTACGGGGGCTGGTGGGACCGGAGGGGACAGGGGTACGTGCGTGCGACTGTGGAGGAGATCTGCATAATCTCTGGAGTTCGCGAGGGGACGCGGACTCCGTAAGGGGAGGGGACTGACGCGTGGGACAGCCGGTGGGACCTGCAGAGCCCGGGGGGCCGGAAGAGTCCGGGAGGCCGGAAGAGTCCGGGGGACCGGAAGAGTCCGGGAGGCCGGAAGAGTCCGGGAGGCCGGAAGAGTCCGGGGGACCGGAAGAGTCCGGGGGGCCCGCCGGGACGGCGCGGTATCCGGAACCGGCCGCGGAGGCGGCGGGGGCCTCCGGGGCGGCCTGCCCCGAGTGCGGGGCGCCGCGGCGGGCGGACCGCACGCCGTCCTGCCCGTGCGGCCCACGGGCGGCCGACGCCCTGCTGGAGACCCGTACCGCCGAGGCGGCCGCCGCGGAGGACTTCAACCCGCTGCGGATACGGCCGTACGTCGCCCTGGAGGAGACGGACGGCGCGGGCCCCGGCGAGGCGCCTGCCGCCGGTCCGGCGAGCGGCACCGACGCCCCCGACCAGGCGGACGGTTCCGGCGGGTCGGCGAAGGCCGCCTCCCCGGCGGAGGCAGCCTCTCCGGCGGAGGCCGCCCATCCGGTGGAGGCCGCCCATCCGGTGGAGTCGGCCGTTCCTGCCACGCCGGATCAAGAGGCCGCACCGGCCGCGCGGACCGCCGTCCAGAAGGCCGTCCCCGGCGCGGGCGACGAGCCCCTCCCTCACGCGGCCGAGACCACCATGCCGCTGCGCGCCCCCGCTCCCGCCACCGTCCCCGCCGAAGAGCCTCCCGCCACCGCGGTGACCGCCGTCCTCCCCACCCCCCTCGCGCCCCCGTCGAACGCCCCCAACGCCACCGACCTGCGCCTGTTCGAACCGTCGTCCGGCGAACCACCCACCGGACCGCACGCCCCCGCGCTCCCCGGACCCGCCCCCCGCCGCCGCCCCCGGCGGGCCGCGGTCGTCGGTGCCGCGGTGGCCACCGTCGTGGTGCTGGGGACCGCCGGGTACGCGAGCGGACTGTTCTCCTACCAGTCCCCGGCACGCAGCGAGGCCCCGGCGGACGAGGTACGGGCCGGGGTGCCGGAGCCGTCGACCGACGCCGCCTCGGCGGAAGAGGTCACCGGCGACGCCTCCGCGTCGTCCGCGTCCGCGTCGCCGTCCGTGTCCGACTCCGCGTCCGGCGACGCGAGCCCGTCGTCCTCGGTGTCCCCGTCCGCGTCGAGCGCCTCGCCCTCCGTATCCAGCAGCACCGAGCCGAGCCGATCGGTGTCCGCGTCGGATTCCGGTGCCCCGGCGACGGAGTCCGAGCCGACGGAGGAGGACCCGGAGGAGGGGACCGCCACGGTGCTGCGGCGCGGCGACCAGGGCCCGGAGGTCACCGAGCTCCAGCTGCGGCTGCGGCAGCTGCACCTCTACATGGACGACATCGACGGCGACTACGGCCGCCGGGTCGAGGACGCCGTCCGTACCTTCCAGTGGGCGCGTGGCATCCAGTCCGAGGAACTGGGCACGTACGGGCCGAAGACCCGGGAGCAACTGGAACGGGAGACGCAGGAGCCGTAGACCCCGGCTGCGGGTCCACGGCTCGGGGCTCTCCCGTCAGCCGATGTGCAACCGGACCGTGCCGTCCGCCGCGGCCGCCACCCGTACCTCGGTCAGGTCGCGGACCAGCGCGTCGGGTCCGTGCAGGGCCGCCCGGGGGCCCACGCCGACGACGCGCATGCCGGCGGCGCGCGCGGCGGTGATGCCGGCGCCGGAGTCCTCGAAGGCGACGCAGTCGGCGGGGGCCATGCCCAGTTCGGCGGCGCCCTTGAGGAAGCCCTCGGGGTCGGGCTTGCTGGCGCCGACCGACTCGGCGGTGACCCGCACGTCGGGCAGGGCGAGGCCGGCGGCGCTCATCCGGGCGGTGGACAGTGCCACGTCGGCGGAGGTGACCAGGGCGTGCGGCAGGCCGCGCAGGGCGGCGAGGAGCTCCGGCGCCCCCGGGATCGCGACCACGCCGTCGGTGTCGGCGGTCTCCTCGGCGAGCAGCCGCGCGTTGTCGGCGTAGTTCTCCTCCACCGGCCGGTCGGGCAGCAGTACCGCCATCGAGGCGTAGCCCTGGCGGCCGTGCACGACCTTCATGACCTCGTTGCCGTCGAGTCCGTGCCGGCCGGCCCAGCGCCGCCAGACGCGCTCGACGGAGGCGTCGGAGTTGACGAGGGTGCCGTCCATGTCCAGCAGCAGGGCGCGGGTGGTGAGCACGGTGGTGGCCGTCATCGGCAGACTCCAGGGCGTCGGGAGGGACACAAGGCGGCCCCGCCCGCCGGTCAGGGAAAACGGGCGGGAGCCACTTTGTTCCCCCACGGTACAAAACGCGCCGGGGATCGCGCCAGCGGCCCCGCCCACCGTTCATCCGACGTTCAGCACACGCGAGCCGGGCGCGACCGCCCGGAGCAGCCGGGCCCACCCCCCGGCAGAGCGACACCGCCACCCACCGGCCGGGCCGCCGCGCCCACCGGAGCCGGACTCCCGCCGGCCGCTCAGCCGGCCACCGCCTCCCACAGGCTCCACACGCCCAGCCCCAGCATCAGCACCGCCGCGATCTGCGTGATCAGCTTCAGCGGCACCCGCTTCATCAGCGCCTTCCCGCCGACGATGCCGAGCCCGGCCACCGCCCACAGGGCGAGCACCGCGCCGAGGCCGACCGAGACCGGGTCGTCGTAGCGGGCGGCCAGGTTGGCCGTCATGATCTGCGTGAGGTCGCCGAACTCGGCGACCAGGATGAGCATGAAACCCGCCCCGGCGACCTTCCAGAAGGACTGGTTCTCCGGCCTCCGGACCTCTGCGTCGCCATCGGCCCCGCCCTTCGTGAAGAGCAGCACCGCCGCACCGCCCAGGAAGAGCACGCCGGTGATCGCGTGCACGATCTGCTGCGGCAGCAGCGTCAGCACGCTGCCGGCCGCGACGGCGAGTGCGACGTGCACCAGGAACGCGGCGGCGACGCCCGCGAAGACGTAGGAGGCGCGGTAGCGGGTGCCGAGGACGAGGCCGGCGAGCGCGGTCTTGTCCGGCAGTTCGGCGAGGAAGACGACGCCGAACACCAGCGCGGTCACGGTAAAGCTGATCAAGGGTTCCTCAATCGGTCGGGGCCGCCCCGCCGAGAGTGCTCGTTCCTGTCAGGAAAGTCAGGGGACACCTCGGCACGGCAGCACACAGGCATGCACTGCTTGCCGAAGGTCTCGCTGGCGGGCCCCTGTCACGAACGGCCGGGTACCGCCTCCGGGCGCCGGCTCAGACGAGCTGAGCAGTATGTCGACGGTCCGGCGAAGAGCTACTCCCCTTCTGCGCCGTCCATAGTACGCGACCCGAAAGTCCCGTCGCCGACCTTGTCGTGACATGAACACGTCACTAACGTCTCACCGAGCGCTCATCTCCCCGCAACACGAGCCCGCGAGCATTCCCTCGCTCGCGCTCACCACCCCCACCACCCAAGGGAGTTCGCATGTCGAAGTTCTACGCGCGTCGACCGCTGAGCATACTCGCGGCGCTCACCGGAGTCATGGCCTCCGTCGCGCTGTTCAACGGCCCGACCGCGTCCGCCGCCCTCCCCACCCCGGTCAGCGCCGCCACCGCCCGCACCTACCTCGCCTCCCTCACCGTGGCCACCGAGAACCGCACCGGCTACGACCGCGACCTGTTCCCGCACTGGATCACCCAGTCCGGCACCTGCAACACCCGCGAGACCGTCCTCAAGCGCGACGGCTCGAACGTCGTCACCGACTCCGCCTGCGCCTCCACCAGCGGCTCCTGGTACTCCGTCTACGACGGCGCCACCTGGACCGCCGCCTCCGACGTCGACATCGACCACCTGGTGCCGCTGGCCGAGGCGTGGGACTCCGGCGCGAGCGGCTGGACCACCGCGCGCCGCCAGTCGTTCGCCAACGACCTGACCCGCCCGCAGCTGATCGCCGTCACCGACAACGTCAACCAGGCCAAGGGCGACCAGGACCCGGCCACCTGGATGCCCTCCCGGACCGCCTACCACTGCACCTATCTGCGGGCCTGGGTGCAGGTGAAGTACTACTACGGCCTCTCCGTCGACTCCGCCGAGAAGTCCGCGCTGACCAGCGGCCTCGCGAGCTGCTGACCGGGCGGCCGGGGGCGGCCGCCCCGCCGACTGCCCCCGGAAGCTCCCCACCGGCCTCCGTCGTTCCGTACCGTACGGCCCGTACGGGGCGACGGAGAGGGGACCGACCATGGGCGATCTGCGCCTGGGACCGCTGCTGAGGTACGCCGACGGCTCGGCCGCGACCGTGTGGGTCGAGGCGGGCGGTCCGTGCGCCGCCGAGGTGCGCTGCGCCGACGGGGCCGGCGGCACCGCCCGCACCTTCCAGGTGGCGGGACATCACTACGCCCTGGTCGAGGTGGCCGGCCTGACCCCGGACACGGCCACGCCGTACGAGGTGTTCCTGGACGGCACCCGGGTGTGGCCGCTGCCGGGCTCGCCGTTCCCGCCGTCCGTGATCCGCACCCCGGCCGAGGACGGCGAGGTGCGGGTCGCCTTCGGCTCCTGCCGGTGGGCCGCCCCGGCGGCCGGTGAGCAGGACCCGGTGGGCCCGGACGCCCTGGACACGCTCGCCGCCCGGATCGCCGCCGACCCGGAGGGCGAGCGGCCCGACGTGCTGCTGCTCCTGGGCGACCAGGTGTACGCCGACGAGGTGTCCGACGCGACCCGCCGCTGGCTGGCCGGGCGCCGCGACCTGACCGAGCCGCCCGGCGCGGAGGTCGCGGACTACGAGGAGTACACCCACCTCTACTACGAGTCCTGGCTGGACCCGGAGGTGCGCTGGCTGCTGTCCACCGTGCCCAGCTGCATGATCTTCGACGACCACGACGTCATCGACGACTGGAACACCTCCGCCGCCTGGCTCGCCGACATGCGGGCCACCGACTGGTGGCGCGAGCGGCTGCTGAGCGGCCTGATGTCGTACTGGGTCCACCAGCACCTGGGGAACCTGCCCCCGGCCGAACTGGCCGCCGACCCGGTCTACGCCGCCGTACGCGAGTCCGCCGACGGCACCGACGCGCTGCGCGCCTTCGCCGCCGCGGCCGACGCCGACGCCGCCTCGGTCCGCTGGAGCTACCGGCGCGACTTCGGCCGGGTCCGGCTGCTGATGGTGGACAGCCGGGCGGCCCGGGTGCTGGACGAACAGCGGCGGTCCATGCTCGACCCCGAGGAGGCCGAGTGGCTGCGCACCCAGGCGCTGGACGGCCGGGGCTCCTACGACCACCTGCTGCTCGGCACCTCGCTGCCCTGGCTGCTGCCGCACCTGATCCACGACGTGGAGGGGTGGAACGCCGCCCTGTGCCGGGGCGAGCGGGGCGCGCGCTGGGCCCGGCTCGGCGAGAAGGTGCGGCGCGCGGCCGACCTGGAGCACTGGGCGGCGTTCCCGGCCTCGTTCGACGCGCTGGCCGAGCTGATAGCGGAGGTGGGGTCGGGCCCCGGGGCGCCGGCGACGGTGTGCGTGCTGTCGGGGGACGTGCACCACGCCTACGTCGCCGAGCCGGCCTGGCCGGGAGCCGCGCCGGACGCCCATGTGGTGCAGCTGACCTGCTCGCCCGTGCACAACTCGGTGCCGCTCTCCATCCGGCTCGGCTTCCGGTTCGGCTGGAGCGGGCCGGCCCGGGCGCTGGGCCGGGGGTTCGCCCGGCACGGGCGGCTGGCCCGGCCGGCGGTGCGCTGGCGCCGGGACGGCGGGCCCTGGTTCGGCAACCAGCTGATGACGCTGACCCTGCGCGGCCGCTCGGCCCGGCTGCGGCTGGAGAAGGCGGCGAGCGGGGACGGGGCGACGGACGGGAAGACGGTGCTGCGGACGGTCACGGAGACCAAGCTGTCGTGATGCTGTCAATGTCGGCCTGGCTGGATGTTGAGATTGCAAGCACTTGTTAGGTCTGCCTAACCTGGTGGCTCCCCTTCCGTCCCCCGAAGCGACCGGTTCCTCACGACCGGTCCTCTGAAGGAGTGACCCCCCAGTGACCCCCCACCTGACCGGACGCCTCAACAGCGCCCAGCCCTACGCCCTCGGCCTGTTCCGCATAGTCGTCGGCCTGCTCTTCCTCTGCCACGGCGCCGCCTCCCTGTTCGGGGTCCTCGGCGGCGCCGCGGGCACCGGGGGCGGCACCGTCGCGGCCGGGGCCTGGCCCAACTGGTACGCCGCCGTGATCCAGCTCGTCGGCGGCGCCCTGGTGCTGCTCGGCCTCGGCACCCGCCTCGCCGCGCTGATCGCCTCGGGTTCGATGGCCTACGCGTACTTCAAGATGCACCAGCCCGGCGCCCTGTGGCCGATGGAGAACGGCGGCGAGGCGTCCGCGATGTTCTGCTGGGCCTTCCTGCTGCTGGTCTTCACCGGCTCCGGCGCCTTCGGCCTGGACCAGCTGCTGACCCGGCGCACCACCGGGGAGGACCGGGACCGGGCCGCCGAGCGGCAGACGCCGGTGTCGGTCTGATCCCGGCCCGCCGACCGGGAACGGTGCCCTCCGCCGCGCGCGGAGGGCATCGTTCCGTTTCACTGCTCAGCGAGCCGGCCGGAGCGGCACCGTGAAGCAGGCGGCGCGGGCGCCGGAGTTGCCCGGCCGGTCGTGGATCACCACGGACGACGCCTCGCCCGGCCGGAAGTCCCAGCCGTGCTGGGCGGTCGCCCAGCCCTCGCCGTGCGGGTCGGGGGTGAAGTCGAGCCACACCTCGTTTCGCGGGTTGGCGTCGGCCGGGTCGGCGGAGGGCCGGTGCTGGTAGTGCCCGCCCGCGGCGGCCGGGTCGGCGCCGCACGGCTTCTGGTGCACATGGGCGCCGTACGCGTGCCCCGGTGTCAGGCCGCGCACCCGCAGCCGGACGGTGGTCGCGCCACCGCGGTCGGTGTGCCGGCGCACCTCGATCCACGACCCCGCCGGGACCAGCTTCCGGTCGTACGTCAGCGCCGGGTGCGAGGCGTCGTCGCCGGGGGCCGCGAAACGGGCGTCCGCGCGCACCGAGTCCTGATCGTCACCGTGGGCGACGGCACCGCCGCCCACCAGGACCACCGCGGCCACGGCACCCGCGCATATTCCTGCCACCATGATGTGTTCCGTCCGTCACTCTCGGGGGATGGGGCGGTACGTGCTGCCCCACCGTCGTTGCTACGGGAGCGCGGCACCGGCCGCCCCCGGAAGGCGGCAGCCGGGTGAACCCGCCATGACCGGCGCGCGAGCCCCCTGTGAACCCGCTGTCGTACCCCAGGCGTACGCTGTATGGCTGTCATCGGCCTCCCCTGCCGCCCACGCGGCGCGGCTGGTCAGGCCCACGGGGGAAGCCATGGGGAGTCACGGTGTTCGGAAGTATGGGGTCGCTGGTCAGCAGCCCTTGGATCTACGCCTTCGTGGCCCTCTCCGTGCTCCTGGACGTGTTCCTGCCGGTGCTGCCGAGCGGCGTCCTGGTGATCGCCGCGGCCACCGCGGCGGCGGCCGGTTCGGGCGCCGCGACCGGCCAGGTCCCGCACGACGTCCCGGACATCCTGGTGCTGATCCTGTGCGCCACCACCGCGTCCGTCCTCGGTGACCTGGTCGCCTTCCGGCTCGCCTGGAGCGGCGGCCCGCGCCTGGACCGGGCGATCGCCCGCTCGCGCAGGCTGACCAAGGCGCAGGAGCGTCTCGGCGCGGCGCTGGCCCGCGGCGGCGGCGCGCTGGTGGTGCTGGCCCGGTTCGCCCCGGCCGGGCGCTCGATCGTCTCCCTGGGCGCGGGCGCCGCCCACCGCCGGGTGCGGGAGTTCCTGCCCTGGTCGGCGCTGGCCGGGCTGTCCTGGGCCGCGTACAGCGTGGCGCTCGGCTACTTCGGCGGCCAGTGGCTGGGCGCGACGTGGCTGGCGACGGGAGTCTCCCTCGTCGCCCTGTTCGGCGCGGGCGCGGGCGCGGCCCTGCTGATGCGGCGCCCGGCGCGGGCGGCGAAGTCCGCGCCGACGCCGTGACGGCCGCGCGGCGGACGCGCCGTCAGTCCGCCCGGCGCGGCTGAGCCCCGCCCCGTACCTCCAGACCGGCCAGCAGTTCGGCGGTCGCCTCGGCGACCGCGGCCACGGCCCGGTCGAACACCTCCTGGTTGTGCGCGGCCGGTGCCCGGAACCCGGACACCTTGCGCACGTACTGGAGGGCGGCGGCCCGGATCTCGTCGTCGGTGGCCTGCTCGGCCAGCGCGGGCGGGCGGAGCGTCTTGATGCTGCGGCACATGCCTCAAGTCTCCCCCTGATCTCCCCCTGGGAGAACGTGCGGTGCAAAATCGAACAGGAGTATCATTCAGGGGTGGCTACGACCTATGACTTTCCGAGTGACCTCCTCGCCGGTCAGGAGGAACTCCATCAGGTCCGGGCCGACCTGTCGGCCCTGTTGAAACGGCTTCCCTGGTCCGTGGCACCGGTGGACGGCTTCAGCGACGACACCGGCTGGCGCAAGGTGGAGCGCCCGGCCTCCCCCGGCTGGTCCGAGGACGAACAGGCCGAGGTGGAGAAGCTGCGACGGCGCGAGCGGGAACTGGCGGTGTTCGTCACCACCCACCGCTACTGGGACCAGTTCACCGGCACCGACCAGGTCGCCGCCCGCTCCCGCCTCAAACACGCCCACGAGACGCCGCCCGAGGACGAACGGGACTGACGGCACGCCGGGGACGGACGGGGCACGGGCACATGAGAAGAGGCCCCCGGAGCAGCTCCGGGGGCCTCTGACACCGATGTCCGGCATCGGTCCCGGTGGGCGCGGACGGTTTCGAACCGCCGACATCCTGCTTGTAAGGCAGGCGCTCTACCCCTGAGCTACGCACCCGGGACAAGTCGACAGCCTACATTGCCCGGGGCCTGCGGGGGTTAACCCCCCTCTCGATCCGGGAGCGTCCTGGATCGCGACGGCACACCCCCGAAACCTACGGTCGTAGAGCCTCGCCGAGGCCCGCCGTCCGTCCCAGGGGGAGACCGTCATGTCCCGAACCGTTGCCGCCCGCGCGCTCGCCGCCGCCAGCGCCGTCGTCCTCGCCGTCGCGGGGCTCGCGGCCTGCGCCTCGCCCGACGAGGACAAGGACCCCGACCGGCGGTCCTTCGCCCTGCCGGGCCGCACCCTCACCGTCGACTCCGACGACTCCGCCCTGGAGATCGTCGCCGCGGACGGCCACAAGGCGGGCCGGATCGACGTCACCCGGTGGTTCACCGGGTCGGTCACCGTCGGCAAGGAACCCGAGGTGACCTGGAAGATGGACGGCGACCGCCTGGTGCTGCGCGTGCACTGCACCGGATTCATCGCCGACTGCGCGGCCAGGCACCGTGTCGAGGTGCCCCGGGGCGTGGCCGTCGAGGTCGAGGACGACGACGGCAGCGTACGGGCCCGGGGGTTCCGGGACGCGCTGGACATCCGCACCCAGGACGGCTCGGTCCACGTCACCGACTCCACCGGCCCGCTGGACCTGCGCACCGACGACGGCTCGGTGCGCGCGGAGGTCTCCTCGCGCCAGGTGACGGCGCGGACCAAGGACGGCTCGGTGCGCCTGGAACTCGGTGCCGTGCCCGGCCTGGTCGACACCCGCAGCGACGACGGCTCGGTGACCGTCTCCCTGCCCCGGGCCACGTACCGGGTGACGGCCGAGACCGACGACGGCTCGGTGGACGTGTCGGTGCCCCGGAGCGACTCCAGCGCCCATGTGGTGCACGCCCGTACCGCCGACGGCGAAGTCACGGTCCGTACGGCGAACTGACCGGCCCGTGTGTTCGTCCTCAACGGGTGGGAGAATGAACCCGGGCAGGGCGGACGACACGGGAGAGGGATGTGACGGCGACACCATCGCAGCCGGACACGCCGCCGATGGTGCCCTGCGCGCCGCGCCCACGGACCCGGCCGCGCCACCGCCCGCCCGGCCCGCTGCGCGACACCCTCACGCTGCTGGCCCTGCCGCTGCTCGCCGCGCCGGCCCTGTGCGCCGCGTTCGCCGGCGGCGGCACCCGGCGCTGGTTCGGCGGCCGGGCCGACAACCAGCGGGCCCAGGCGCAGGCCGCCAAGGACGACGCCGCCGCCGCGTTCTACGAGCTGGACACCGCCCAGCGGGACCTGCGGATCTCCATCGAGACGATCACGGCCGTCGACGACTCCCCGGCCGCCCGGCGCGCGGTCGACGGCTTCGAGGCGCTCGGCCGGCGCATCGACGAGGCCAGCCACCAGTACATCGGCGCCGTCGACGCGCACGACCTGGACCGGGACGACCTGGAGGCGTCGACCGCCGCCCGCGCCCGCGCCGAGCTGACCGCCGCCAAGGAGGAGCTGGGCCGGGTCAAGGGCGAACTGGACCGCTTCACCGAGGGCCTCGGCCCCCTCCTCGGCAAGGCCGAGACCCAGCTCGCCCGGCTGGCCCCGGCCGTGGAGCGCGCCCGGCAGTCCCTCCAGGCCGCCTCCGACGCCCTGGACGCCGTACGCGGCTCCGGGCTGAGCGCCGACGACCTCGCCGCCCGGCTGGCCGCCCTCGCCCCGGAGCTGACCAAGCTGAACCAGGGCGCCGGCCGGCACGGCGTGCCGGACACCCTGGAGCGGGCCGAGCGGGTCACCCGGGCGGCCGAGGCGGTCCGTGCGGAGGCCGCGCGGCTGCCCGAGCGGGCCGCCGAGACCGACAAACGGCTGGTCTCCCTGCGTACCCGCGCCCAGGCCCTCACCACCCGCGCCGAACAGGTCGAGCCGGTCCTCAGCGAACTGCGCCGCCGCTTCACCGCCGCCTGCTGGCAGGACCTCCAGCACGTCCCGGACCAGACCCGCGAGACCGTCCGGCAGGCCGAACGGAAACTGGCCGAGGCGCGCACCGCCCGCGACGCGCAGCGCTGGCCCGACGCGACCGCCCTGCTGTCGACGGTCCGGGCCCTGCTGAACGAGACCGACGAGGCCGTCTCCGCCGCCGGCGACCGCCTCCGGCAGCTGAACGCCGTGCAGAAGGACCCGCGGGCCGAGATCGAACGGACCCGGTTCGCCCTCCGCGACGCCCAGCGCCTGGCCATGGCCGGCCGCACCACCCCCGACCCCCGCGACGCCCGTCCGCTGGACGACGCCGTGGCCCGGCTGGACCGCGCGATCGCCACCCTGGAGGGCCGGCACCCCGACTACTGGCACTTCCTCACCGAGACGGACGCGGTCCGCCGCGCGGTGGCCGGGGTGGTCGGCCGGATACGGGAGGAGCGCGGAGCCGGCCACTGAGCGGCGGCCGCCGGTTAATCTGGGCGCATGCCTCGCTACGAGTACCGGTGCCGCTCCTGCGGCGACACGTTCGAACTGAGCCGTCCCATGGCCGAGTCGGCCGCCCCCGCCGCCTGCCCGGCGGGCCACGACGACACGGTGAAGCTGCTGTCGACGGTCGCGGTCGGCGGCACCTCCGCCGCGCCGTCAGCCGCCCCCGGTTCCGGCGGGGGCGGGGGCGGCTGCTGCGGCGGGGGCTGCTGCGGCTGACTCAAGGCCGGCCTTCAGGTTGCCTTCAGGGTCGGCTCCCTAGCGTGGCCGTATGACGACCGGACCGCAGTGGATCAACGACCTGATGGACGCGCTGGGCGCGCCCGGAGCCGGTGTCGCCATCGCGCTGGAGAACCTGTTCCCGCCGCTGCCGAGCGAGGTGATCCTGCCGTTCGCCGGGTTCGCGGCGGCGTCCGGCCGGATGGATCTGCTCGCCGTCCTGCTGTGGACCACGGCCGGTTCGGTGGCCGGCGCGCTCGCCCTGTACGGGGTGGGCGCGCTGCTCGGCCGGGACCGCACGGTGGCGCTCGCGGCGCGGCTGCCGCTGGTGAAGGTGACGGACATCGAGAAGACCGAGGCGTGGTTCCTCCGGCACGGCACCAAGGCGGTGTTCTTCGGCCGGATGATCCCGGTCTTCCGCAGCCTGATCTCGGTGCCGGCGGGCGTGGAGCGGATGCGGCTGCCGGTCTTCCTGCTGCTGACCACCCTCGGCAGCGCGCTCTGGAACACCCTGTTCGTCCTCGCCGGTTACGCCCTGGGCGACAACTGGTCCCGGGTGACGGACATCGTCTCCGCCTACTCCAAGGTGGTGCTCGGCGCGGCCGCCCTCGCCGTACTGGCCTTCGTCGGCGCCCGGCTGCTGCGGCCGGGCGGCGGGCGGCGTCGGCGGGACCGCGACGACCGGGACCCCGCGCCGATCAGCCGGCCGCGCGCAGGAACTCCCGGGTGATCCGCTCCCCGGCCAGTACGCCCCGCTCGGGCAGCGCCTCGACCGCCGGCACCGTCCACCCCGAGTCGGCCAGCTCCCCGTGGCCCGGCCGCCACCCCCGGTCGGCGGCGAGCAGCAGATCGGCGTCGAGGAGCGAGTCCCCGGCGGCCAGGGTGAGAGCGGCGCCGGTGCGGCGGACGACCTCGCGCACGGCCGCGCTCTTGGTGAGCGGCACCGGCACGGCGTAGAGCTTGCGGCCCTGGAGGGAGACGGTCCAGCCGCGCTCCCCGGCCCACACGGCGAGTTCCTTCACCCACTCCCCCGGCAGCAGGTCGCGGTCGAGCACGAGGTAGGCGAACAGGTCCTCGGCGGTGCGCTGCTTGCGTACCCAGACCGGGTCGGCGGTGCGCAGCAGATGCTCCCGCACCTCGGCGAGCGGCGCGCACTCGTCGGCCAGCCGGGCCGTGACCTGGGCGTGCCAGTCGGCGTCCGGCTCCCCGTCGACCAGCAGATGGCCGCCGTTGGCGCAGATCGCGTACTTCGGCGGGGGGCCGGGGAGGCTGATCCGCCGGTACTGGGCGCGGGTGCGGGTCGTGGTCGGCACGAACAGGGCCGTTTCGCCCAGTTCGGCGAGGAGCCCGGCCGCCGTCTCCGTCATGTACGACAGGGGCTTGCTGTCGTAGACCTCGACGCACAGCAGCCGGGGGGCGTCCTCGTCCGGTCCGCTCAGGTGCAGCGCGGCGGCGGAGTAGATGAGGGTGCGGTCGAGGTCGCTGGCGACGAGCACCGGCATCAGAGGGTCACCGCCTTGCCGTCGGCGCCGGTCGCGCCGCGCGTGTAGCGGGGGTGGATCAGGCCGACGCAGGTGTAGGGCAGGTCCGCGACCTCCTCCACCGGCACGCCCCGCTGGGCGGCCAGCAGCCGTACGTGGTCCAGGTCGGCGCCGGCGCCGGCGCGGGCCAGCACCTTCCAGGGCACCCGGCGCAGCATCACCCGGGTGGTCTCGCCGACGCCGGGCTTGACCAGGTTGACGTCGTGGATGCCGTACTCCGCGCTGATCCGCTCGACGGCCGCCCAGCCCTCCCAGGTGGGGGTGCGGTCGGCGGCGTGCAGTTCCTTGGCCTGGACGTCGACGGCGTCCGCGACCTCGGGGAAGCGGGCGGCGACCGCGTCGAGGAAGGCCGGGGAGAGGTCGGCGCCGGCCAGTTCGCGGTAGAACTTCGCGCCGTGGAAGTCGTGCGGGCCGACCAGGTCGGCGCGGAGCACGGTGCGGGAGATCAGGCCGGAGACGGTGGAGTTGAGGCAGGCGGAGGGGATGAGGAAGTCGTCCCGGGTGCCGTAGGTGCGCACGCAGGAGCCGGGGTCGGCCAGCACGGCGATCTCCGGGTCGAAGCCGGTGATGCCGTCGGACGCTTCGAACTCCTCGATGGCGGCGGCGAGTTCGCGGGTGATGGCGCCCTTGCCGGTCCAGCCGTCGACGAAGACCACGTCGGCGGGGTCGTGGTGGGCGGCCAGCCAGCGCAGCGCGTTGGCGTCGATGCCCCGGCCGCGGACGATCGACACGGCGTAGTGCGGGAGGTCGAGACCGTGCCGGAACCGCGCCCAGCGGCGCATCAGGACCCCGACCGGCGTGCCCGCGCGGGCCAGCGAGACCAGGACGGGCCGCGGGGAGCGTTCCAGCAGCACGAGTTCGGTGACCGCGCCGACGGCCTGCGCGAGACGGGCGGCGGAGGTGCGCAGCGCCGCGTGGAACAGTTCCTGGTACTGCTCGCTGGGCTGGTACTCGACCGGCAGCGACTCGGCGTAGTGCGCGCCGCCCTTCTGGATCGCCTCCTCGCGCTCCTCGGTGGGCGCCTCCAGCGTCGTGTCCGAGAGGTCCTGGAGCAGCCAGCCGACCTCGTCGGGCGCGTAGGAGGAGAAGGCGGGGCCGCGCAGCGGCTCGGGCAGCATGGCGGGCCTTTCGGGGGGAGCGCCGGGTATGTACGAGGGGACGACGGCGAGCAGGACGTGCGGGACGTGGGCGGCGAGCCGGGCCAGCAGGCCGTCGGGGGCGTGCAGCGCCGGGGTGTCGGCGGGCGAGTCGACGACCGCGACGACGGCGTCGAAGCCGGCGCCGGCCACGTTGTAGGCGTAGCGCTCGCCGGGGCCGTCGGCCGGGTCGTCGTGGGCGGGGAAGACCAGGCGGGTGCGTATCGCGTAGCCGGGGTCGTCGACGGCGAGGACCGGCGAGCGGGTGGTGGTGGAGTAGCGGACCTCGGCGGGGACGACCTGTTCCAGTTCGCGGGCCAGGCGCAGCGGGGCGTACATCAGTTCCTCGAAGCCGAGGACGAGGACGCGGTGCGCGCCGGTGGGGAGGGCCTCGGCGAGGCGGGCGGCCATGCCCGGCAGGGCGGCTTCCAGGCGGGCCCGGTGGGCGGGGGTGAACCCGTGCCGGGCGCCGTCCGGCAGGGTGCGGGGCCAGCGCAGGTCCACACGGTGCGTTGCCGGGTGCGGGTGCGTCGTGGCCGGTCGCGCAGTTCCCCGCGCCCCTGATCGGCGCTGCCGCAGCCGCCCCTCAAGGGGCGCGGGGAACTGCGCGACCAGCCCACCACTGCCCGCACCCGGCGACGAGACGTCCGCCTCGTACCGAGCCACCAGCTCCTGCCCCTTCTCCAGCACCCCCTCCGGGAGGGACACCGTTCCCGAGGCGGCCGCGACGAGATCCACCCTGGCGCCGATCTCCTCGGCGAACCGCTCCAGCCGCCCCGCGTCCGCCGCCGACCGCATGTCGACCAGGGCGACCACCACGTACCGCCGCCGCGGGTACCGCGCGTGCAGCGCGCGGACGGTGTTCAGGACCGTGTTGCCCGTGGAGAACTCGTCGTCGACCAGGACCAGCGGCCCGTCCCCGGCGAGCAGCCCGGCGTCCTCGGGCAGCAGCAGATGGGACGTGGCGTGCGAGTGGGACTCCTCGAAGCCGCCCGCCGGGGCGACGCCGGGCACCGGGCGGCGGGTGGAGTGCAGGTAGGTGGCGGGGCCGAGGCCGTCGGCGACCGAGTGGCCGAGGCCGGTGGCGGTCTCCGCGTAACCGAGCACGACCGCGGCGGCGGCCTCCGCGCCCAGCAGGTCGCGGACCCGGCGGCCGAGCCGGAAGCCGTAGCCGTAGACCACGGACGGCGACTGCGGTACGTGCTTGCCGAGCACGTTGGAGACCAGCAGATGCGCCCGCTTGGGGTTGCGGCGCAGGGCCAGGCCCAGCAGGCCGGTCAGGTCGGCGTCGCCGGTGAGCCCGACGCCGAGCCGCTCGGCGACCCAGCTGCCGGTCCAGACACCGGCCGGCTCCCCGGCCCGCGGCCGTTCCCTCATGCGCGTACGCCTCCTGTCGTCCCCCGTGCGGTGGTCCACTGACCGGTCCATGATCCCTTGCGTTCAGTCCGACAGACAGGCGGCGAGCAGTTCGACGAAGCCGATGTCCTCGTGGGCCACGCCGAACGCCTCGGCGCGCAGCAGGGTGCGCTCGGCCCAGGCCCGGTGCGGCTTCACCTCGTTCATCTTGTTCGTGTACGACGACCTGAGTACACCGCCCCCGCCGCGCTCCGGCCGCAGGATGTCCTGGGCGTCGCTGAACTCCTCGTGGCTGACCACGGACAGCGCGTGCACCGGGAGGACGTGGGAGGGGTGGATGCAGGTCTTCCCCAGCAGGCCGTTGGCCTGGTCGAGGGAGATCTCCCGCAGCAGGCCGTCCATGGCGTGCTCGATCAGCCGGGCCCGCAGGTCGGCGGCCTGCACCTCCAGGAACGGGCTCTGCCGCAGTTGCGGTTTGAACATCCGCTCCTGGACCCGGAAGTACTCCCACACCGGCCCGGTCACGGTGAACCCGGTGCCGTCGGCCCGGCCCAGCATGTTGACCACGTCGGCGATCACGGAGGCGACGATCTGGACGTCGTACGCCGTCATGTCGGGGCCGCGGCGCAGCCCGTAGGAGGAGCAGAAGTCGGTCACGCCGAGGCGGAGGGCGAGGACCCGGTCGCGGTACTTGTCGACCGCGCGGAAGATGCCCTCCAGGGTCTGCACCCGCGACTCCCGGTACAGCAGTTCCGGGGATTCCAGCACCGGCATCGCGAACAGGCGGCGGCCGGTGGCGGTCTCCGCGTCGGAGAGGGCCTCCAGGAAGGGCATGCCGCGTTCCTCGGTGAACTTCGGCAGCACGAATCCGGACAGCAGCCGTACGGCGGGGCCGAGCCGCCGTACGAGGTCGGGGATCTGCTCGGGGGCGCGGACCCGGACGAACAGCAGGGGGAGGTCGGCGGCGGAACGTTCCGCCAGGGCCGAGAGGTGCCGTACCAGGTTCTCCTCGCCGGCCGGCACGTCGGCGTCGTCGATGGAGTCCTCCAGGCAGAGCACCATCGAGACCACCCCGCTCGCGGCCTGCTTGCGGATGTCGTCGGCGAGGCGCGGCCGGGTGGCGGGGCTGTAGAGGGTGGCCCCGAGGGCCGCGGAGAGCAGCCGGGCCGGGGAGTCGGCGGTGAACTCGCCGGGCTGCCGGTGGAAGAGCCGCTCCCGCACCTCAGGGGCTATATGACCGAAATGACGCATTTGAACTCCCCCGTGGTGTCTGGGCGACCTGTGAAACATTCGAAGGTGGCCGGTAATAGTACGTAGGAACCCATGTCAGTAGTTCCCGTCAGGCATGAATTCCAGGTAACCCGGCCGTGTCGGCAGCGCGGTGCGGAACGCCCCGCACCCTTCGGGTACCCGCCCCCGCATTGTCGTGACCAGGACCGAGAAGGCAGGATGACGGCATGACGCACGCGATGCTGAAAGGGTCGAACGTCCCGCTGGAGGCCACCACGGTGCGGGCCGTACTGCGCTGGACACCGGGGCAGGGGATTCCCGACGTCGATGTCTCCGCGCTGCTGCTCGGCCCCGACGACCGTGTGCGATCCGACGAGGACTTCGTCTTCTACAACCAGCCCCGGCATCCGTCCGGGCAGGTCTGGCGGCTCGGCAAGAAGCGCGCCGCCGACGGTCTGACCGACGCGATCCAGACGGACCTGACCGGGGTCGAGGCCCGGGTCGGCCGCATCCTGCTGGTCGCCTCGGCGGACGGCGTCGCCTTCGACCAGGTACGGGACCTGCGCATCCTGCTCTACGACGCGGCGGCCACCGACGCCGAGCCGCTGGCGTACTTCGACGTCAGGCCCGAGACCGGCGAGGAGACCGCGCTGATCTGCGGGGAGCTGTACCGGCGCGGGGAGAGCTGGAAGTTCCGGGCGCTGGGCGAGGGCTACTCGAACGGGCTGGAGGGGCTGGCGACCGAGTTCGGCATCTCGGTGGACGAGGAGGCCGAGGCGGAGGCAGCGGCGGCGCGGGACGCCCGGTCGGCACCGGAGCCGGCGGGACCGGCTGCCGAGCCGGCCGGCACGCCCCCCGAGGCCCCCACCGCACTCGTCCCCTCCCCGCCCGTCTCCGCCCCGCCCGCGCACTCCACGTCGGCCCGGACCACGCCCGCCCAGCCGCTGCCGCCCGAGCAGCCGCCCGGGGTGCCCGCGCAGCCGGCCTACGGCTATCCCCAGCAGACTCCGGCGACGCAGCCGGCCTACGGGTATCCGCAGCCCGCCGGCGCCGGCCAGACCGCGTACGGCTACCCGCAGGAACCGGCCCCGGCGACCGCCAACGGCGCGGCGGCCGGCTACGGCTTTCCGCCGCCGTCGGCCGTGATCCCGGACCCGGACTTCCGGCTGCCGCCGCAGGGCCCGCAGTTCGTGGGCCGCTAGGAACCGGCGCCGGGCGGCGCCGTGGCCTACCGGTCCGCCTTCGCCTTGTAACCCCGCCCCCACTGCAGGCCCCACCCGTACAGCCGGTCCAGTTCGCCCTGGAAGCCGTAGACGAACTTGACCTCGCGGCGGACGAAGATCTCGCCCTTGACGTTCTCGATCATCACCACGGCGCAGGACCGGGCCTGCGGATGGCGTTCGTCGAGGCTTATCTCGATCCGGGGGCCGTTGCTCGGGTAGAGGGTGACGATGGCGTGCGTGCGGTCGAAGGCGGGCGTCTGGTCGTAGATGTAGGCGAAGACCAGCAGCCGCTTGATGTTGTCCCGGTGGTCGAGGTTGACGTAGATCGTCTCGCCGGAGCCGGAGCCGAACCGGTCGTCGCCGCTGAGCTTGACGTAGGGCGCGGCGTTGACGTCGCCGAAGAAGCCGCCCAGGGGCTGTACGACGCCCTTGGCGCCGTCCTGCATCTCGTAGAGGCAGCCCAGGTCGAGGTCGACGTTGACCATGCTCTGGCTGTGGCCCATGACCTCGGGCGGCTTCAGTGCCTTGAAGGGGTGCCGCAGCAGGCTCTCGCGCCGCATCCCGGAGATGTCGGAGGTCCGCATCCGCCAGGCCAGGTTGATGCGCAGGTTGCCGCTGGCCGCGCCCTGTTTGGTCAGCGAGACCTGGCTGTGCCGTTTGGTCAGCTCGATGGCGTTGGTCGCCGCGTTGCCCGAGTCGAACTCGGCCTCACGGCCGCCCCACAGTCCGTCCAGAATGCCCATTCCCGCCCCACCCATGTCCGTCTCACGCCACCGCACCGAAGGGCCGCGGCTGCTCCGTCGCACCCGCGGTCCGGGACGCCGACGGGGCGGCGCCGAGGAGTCGTCCTCGACGGCCGCCCCGCTCAGAGCGTTCCTCCCCGGGACCGGGTTCACACCCGCGGTGCCGAAGCACCGGGAGCGCGCCCGTCCGGGACCAAGGTCTCCTCACACTCCGGAGGAGACCTCCGCCTTCTCGCTGTCGCCCTTGCCCTCGGCCTCGGCGAGCGCCTTGTTGCGGCGCACGGAGGACCAGAAGGAGGCGGCGATCAGGATCACGCCGATGAGGCCGGTGATGATCTCGTTGATCTCGTACTGGATGGTGATCAGCAGCAGCGCGGCGAGCGCGCCGATGGCGTAGTGGGCGCCGTGCTCCAGGTAGACGTAGTCGTCCAGGGTGCCCTGGCGGACCAGGTAGACGGTCAGCGACCGGACGTACATCGCGCCGATGCCGAGGCCCAGCGCCATCAGCACGATGTCGTTGGTGATGGCGAAGGCGCCGATCACGCCGTCGAAGGAGAACGAGGCGTCCAGGACCTCCAGGTAGAGGAACATGAAGAAGGCGGCCTGGCCGGCCAGCTTGACCGCCGACTTGGGCTTGCCGGTGCGCTCGGCCTGTTCTGCTTCCTCGTGCTCGCGTTCCTCGTCCTCTTCGAGTTTGTTCTCGAAGTAGCTGGAGAGTCCGCCGACGATCAGATAGGTGATCAGTCCCGCGATACCGGCGAGCAGCACCGTCTCGGCCTTGTCGGCGTGCGCGCCGCCGTGCTGGTGGGCGTGGGTGGCCACCGTCATCGAGGCGATGAGCAGGACGATCAGGGCGATGCAGACCGACAGCATGTCGACCTTGCCGAGCTTGGCCAGCGGGCGCTCGATCCAGCCGAGCCACTTGATGTCCCGGTCCTCGAAGATGAAGTCGAGGAAGATCATCAGCAGGAACATGCCACCGAACGCGGCGATCGACGGATGGGCGTCGGTGACCAGCTGCTGGTAGCGGTCCTTGTCGGTGAGCGCGAGGTCGACCGCCTCGATGGGGCCGAGCTGGGCGCTGATGGCGACGATGACGACCGGGAAGACCAGTCGCATACCGAAGACGGCGATCAGGATCCCGATGGTGAGGAAGATCTTCTGCCAGAAGGCATTCATCTTCTTCAGGATCCCGGCGTTGACCACCGCGTTGTCGAAGGACAGCGAGATTTCCAGGATGGTGAGGATCGCCACGATGCCGAGGGCGGTCCACCCCCCGTAGAAGACCGCCGCGACCAGGCCGAGCGCGGTGACCGCGAACGACCAGCCGAAGGTTTTCAGAAGCACTGGCTACCCAATCCTTGTGTACGGGGCTCCCCCGCGCCGTACTCGGCTTTACGAAACGTTGACTCCGAAGTCTAGAGCGATGCCTCGCAGCCCCGACGCGTACCCCTGGCCCACCGCCCGGAACTTCCACTCGCCCTGGTAGCGGTAGACCTCGCCGAAGATCATCGCGGTTTCGGTGGAGGCGTCCTCGCTGAGGTCGTACCGGGCGAGTTCCTGGCCGTCGGCCTGGTTGACGACCCGGATGAACGCGTTGCTGACCTGGCCGAAGGTCTGGCCGCGTTCGTCCGCCTGGTGGATGGAGACCGGGAAGACGATCTTGTCGCACTCGGCGGGCACCCGGGACAGGTCGATGAGGACCGACTCGTCGTCCCCCTCGCCCTCGCCGGTGAGGTTGTCGCCGGTGTGCTCGACCGAGCCGTCCGGACTCTTCAGCTGGTTGTAGAAGACGAACCATTCGTCACCGAGCACCCGGCCGCCGCCGCACACGAGTGCGCTGGCGTCGAGGTCGAAGGGTGCTCCGGTGGTGGAACGCGCGTCCCAGCCGAGCCCGACCATCACCTGCGTGAGGTTGGGTGCGGCCTTGGACAGGGAGACGTTTCCTCCCTTGGCGAGCGTGACGCCCATAGTGCTGGTCCCTCCCCGGGTGGTGGTTCCGCGGTGCTGTGCTGCCCGAGTGCGCGGGGCTGCTCGGGTGCGCGTCCGGCGCCGCACGGCAGGCGTGCGGCGCCGGACGACGGAGATCGGCGGCTCAGACGTTGACGCCGAAGTCCTGCGCGATGCCGCGCAGGCCCGAGGCGTACCCCTGGCCGATGGCGCGGAACTTCCACTCCGCGCCGTTGCGGTACAGCTCGCCGAAGACCATGGCGGTCTCCGTGGAGGCGTCCTCGCTCAGGTCGTAGCGGGCGATCTCGGCGCCGCCGGCCTGGTTGACGACGCGGATGAACGCGTTGCGGACCTGGCCGAAGGACTGCTGGCGGTTCTCCGCGTCGTAGATCGACACCGGGAAGACGATCTTCTCGACGTCGGCCGGGACGGTGGCGAGGTCGACCTTGATCTGCTCGTCGTCGCCCTCGCCCTCGCCGGTGAGGTTGTCACCGGTGTGCTCGACCGAGCCCTCGGGGCTCTTCAGGTTGTTGAAGAAGATGAAGTGCCCGTCGCTGCCGACCTTGCCGGAGCTGTTCAGCAGCAGGGCGCTGGCGTCGAGGTCGAAGTCGGTACCGGTCGTGGTCCGCACGTCCCACCCCAGACCGACGATGACCGCGGTCAGGCCGGGGGCCTCCTTGGTCAGCGATACGTTGCCGCCCTTGCTGAGGCTGACTCCCACGAGTCCTCCATTGGTGTCCGGGGGCGGGAAGCCCCGAAGTGCGTCGGATGTCGGATCAACGATTCGATCCTAGTGACGGGTTCCCGCACCCCGCAGTCCCTGACGCGGAAGAATCACCGCGGCGGCGTCACAGGGTGTCGAGCGCCGTCACGTACTCGGTCAGGTCCCGGGCGTCCGGCAGCCCGTTGACGACGGTCCAGCGCACCACGCCCTCCCGGTCGATGACGAAGGTGCCGCGCACCGCGCAGCCCTTGTCCTCGTCGAAGACGCCGTAGGCGCGCGAGACGTTGCCGTGCGGCCAGAAGTCGGACAGCAGGGGGTACTCCAGGCCCTCCTGCTCGGCGAAGACGCGCAGGGTGTGGATGGAGTCGTTGGAGACGGCGAGCACCTGGGTGTCGCGGTCGGAGAACTGCGGCAGGTGGTCGCGCACCTCGCACAGCTCGCCGGTGCACACGCCGGTGAAGGCGAACGGGTAGAAGATCAGCACCACGTTCTTGTCGCCCCGGAAGTCGGACAGCTTCACGGTCGCCCCGTGGTTGTCCTTGAGTTCGAAATCGGGGGCCTTGTCGCCGACCTGGATCGCCATCGCCTGATTCGTCCCTTCGGAGGAGTCGCTCACGAGGAACACCCTACGCAGGGACGGTCGGCGAACACCGGACGGGCCGACCGCGGCCGGCCCGTCCGGTGTCCGTGACGCTTGCGTCGCCCGGCTACGGGGCTACCGCTTCGACTTCGCGGCCTTCGGCGTCGCCAGCCGGCTGCCGCTCCAGTCCTTGCCGACGCTGACGCTCTTGGCCGCCGTCAGCCCCGCCGTCGTGGCGGCCTCCGAGATGTCGCTCGGCTCGACGTAACCATCCCGGCCGGTCTTCGGCGTGAGGAGCAGGATCGCCCCGCCCTCTTCGATGTACGTGGTGGCATCCACCAGCGCATCCGTCAGGTCGCCGTCGTCGTCACGGAACCACAGCACGACGGCATCGGCCACGTCCTCGTAGTCCTCGTCCACCAGGTCACCCTCGATGGCACCTTCGATGGCCTCGCGGAGCTCCTGATCGACGTCATCGTCGTAGCCGATCTCCTGGACCACCTGCCCGGGCTGGAACCCCAGCCTGGCGGCAGGGTTCGTCCGCTCCTCCGCGTGGTCCGCGGTCGCGCTCACGGGTTGCCTCCTGATCATGTATTTGGGTATGTCTCAGCCACGCGCGTGCGCGAAGCATTGGCCGTAGTCCACACGGGCGGGACCGATCGCGCAAGTACCCGGCCGCCGGGACCGCCGAAACGGTGACGATCCCGACCGTGTCACCGCAACTCCAGGCACGCCACCCGGGATCGAAGGTGACGTACACCACACCTTTCTGCCCCGTTTGCGTAATTGGGAACCATACAGGGGTACGAGACCCGGCAGAACGTGCCCTGGTTATCGACAGAGAACCGGTTACCTCGCGGTAGAGATGACGTTTTCCCCCGGTAGGTACACGATGGGAGACGGTGCCGGCACTCTCCGATACGCCCTGCGACAGCGAAGGAACAGCGTGGCTTCCGCATCCGATCGCAACCCGATCATCATTGGCGGCCTTCCCAGTCAGGTTCCTGACTTCGATCCCGAGGAAACTCAGGAGTGGCTCGACTCCCTCGACGCCGCCGTCGACGCACGCGGCCGGGAGCGGGCCCGCTATCTCATGCTGCGGCTGATCGAACGGGCCCGCGAGAAGCGGGTGGCCGTGCCGGAGATGCGCAGTACGGACTACGTCAACACCATCCCCACCAAGAGCGAACCGTTCTTCCCGGGCAACGAGGAGATCGAACGCAAGATCCTCAACGCCACTCGCTGGAACGCGGCCGTCATGGTCTCACGTGCCCAGCGTCCCGGCATCGGCGTGGGCGGCCACATCGCCACGTTCGCCTCCTCCGCCTCCCTCTACGACGTCGGTTTCAACCACTTCTTCCGCGGCAAGGACGAGGGCGACGGCGGCGACCAGGTCTTCTTCCAGGGCCACGCCTCGCCCGGCATCTACGCCCGCGCCTACCTCCTGGACCGCTTCGACGAGCGCCACCTGGACGGTTTCCGGCAGGAGAAGTCCAAGGCGCCGTACATGCTCTCGTCCTACCCGCACCCGCGCTCGATGCCGGACTTCTGGGAGTTCCCGACCGTCTCGATGGGCCTCGGCCCGATCGGCGCGATCTACCAGGCCCGGATGAACCGCTACCTGCACGCCCGGGACATCGCCGACACCTCCCGTTCGCACGTCTGGGCGTTCCTCGGCGACGGCGAGATGGACGAGCCGGAGTCCCTGGGCCAGCTCACGATCGCCGCCCGCGAGGGCTTGGACAACCTCACCTTCGTCGTCAACTGCAACCTCCAGCGCCTGGACGGCCCGGTACGCGGCAACGGAAAGATCATCCAGGAGCTGGAGTCGGTCTTCCGGGGCGCCGGCTGGAACGTGATCAAGCTCGTCTGGGACCGCACCTGGGACCCGCTGCTGGCCCAGGACCGCGACGGCGTCCTGGTCAACCGGATGAACACCACCCCGGACGGCCAGTTCCAGACGTACGCCACGGAGACCGGCGGGTACATCCGCGACCACTTCTTCGGCGACGACCACCGGCTGCGCGCGATGGTCGAGAACATGACCGACGACCAGATCCTGCACCTGGGGCGCGGCGGCCACGACCACCGCAAGATCTACGCGGCGTACAAGGCGGCCCTGGAGCACAAGGGCCAGCCGACGGTCATCCTCGCCAAGACCGTCAAGGGCTGGACGCTGGGCCCCAACTTCGAGGGCCGCAACGCCACCCACCAGATGAAGAAGCTGACGGTCGACGACCTCAAGCGCTTCCGGGACCGGCTGCACCTGCCGATCTCCGACCAGGAACTGGAGTCCGGCCCGCCGCCGTACTACCACCCCGGCCGGGAGACCGAGGAGATGCAGTACATGCACGACCGCCGCAAGGCGCTGGGCGGTTACGTGCCGACCCGGGTGGTGCGCGCGAAGCCGCTGCCGCTGCCGGTGGACTCGACGTACGCGACCGTGAAGAAGGGCTCGGGCAATCAATCCATCGCGACGACGATGGCCTTCGTCCGTCTCCTGAAGGACCTCATGCGGGACAAGGAGATCGGCCGCCGCTTCGTGCTGATCGCGCCGGACGAGTACCGCACGTTCGGCATGGACTCGTTCTTCCCGAGCGCGAAGATCTACAACCCGCTGGGCCAGCAGTACGAGTCGGTCGACCGCGAACTGCTGCTCGCGTACAAGGAGTCGCCGCACGGCCAGATGCTGCACGACGGCATCTCGGAGGCAGGCTGTACCGCCTCCCTGATCGCGGCGGGCTCGGCCTACGCGACGCACGGCGAACCACTCATCCCGGTCTACGTCTTCTACTCGATGTTCGGCTTCCAGCGCACCGGCGACCAGTTCTGGCAGATGGGCGACCAGTTGGCGCGCGGATTCGTTCTGGGCGCGACCGCCGGCCGTACGACGCTGACCGGCGAGGGGCTGCAACACGCCGACGGACAGTCCCAGTTGCTGGCCTCGACCAACCCGGCGTGCGTGGCGTACGACCCCGCGTTCGGCTTCGAGATCGCGCACATCGTCAAGGACGGGCTGCGGCGGATGTACGGCCCCGACAGCGAGGACGTCTTCTACTACCTCACCGTCTACAACGAGCCGATCCAGCATCCCGCCGAGCCCACGGACGTGGACGTCGAGGGCATCCTCAAGGGCGTGTACCGCTTCAGCGCGGGGACCGCCGGGTCGATCCCGGCGCAGATCCTCGCCTCCGGGGTCGCGCTGCCGTGGGCGGTGGAGGCGCAGCGGATCCTGGCCGAGGAGTGGAACGTGCGGGCCGACGTGTGGTCGGCGACCTCCTGGAACGAGCTGCGGCGCGAGGCGGTGGCCTGCGAGGAGCACAACCTGCTGCACCCGGAGGAGGAGCAGCGGGTGCCGTACGTGACGCGGAAACTGGCGGGCGCGCAGGGGCCGTTCGTGGCGGTGTCCGACTGGATGCGGGCGGTGCCGGACCAGATCGCGCGGTGGGTGCCGGGGACGTGGCAGTCGCTGGGGGCGGACGGGTTCGGGTTCGCGGACACCCGGGGCGCGGCGCGGCGGTTCTTCCACATCGACGCGGAGTCGGTGGTGGTGGGGGTGCTGAGCGAGTTGGCCCGGGAGGGGAAGGTGGACCGGTCGGCGCTGAAGCAGGCGGTGGACCGGTACCGGCTGCTTGATGTGGGGGCGGCGGATCCGGGGGTGGCGGGGGGCGACGCGTAGCGCTCCGCGGGGTGCGGGGTTGTTGTCGGTGCCGGGTTGTTGTCGTGCCGGGGTTGAGGCTGGCGTCGGGGGCGTTCACGCGACCCGGCGCTGGGGGTGCCTGCGGCTGCGCAGGGATGTGTTCCCTCGGCGCCCGGGATTGGGGCTGACGTGCGGTGGGTGGCGCGACCCGGCGCTGCCC
>NZ_JBQOUX010000096.1:0-29467 GCF_052216785.1 Streptomyces sp. JW3
CCCCCCCCCCCCCATGACACCCCGAAGGTGTGCCGCTACGGCTTGAGCACCAGGGTGTCGCTCGTGCTCTTGTCGACCGCCGCGTCGGTGAACGACCAGGGCAGCAGCTCACCCTCGGCCCACTTGTCGGTCTGGTCGGTGTAGTGGGCGCTGAAGGCGTGCCCGGAGGCACCGGAGAGGTTGATCCACCGCGACTTGTCGAGGTCGTCGAGGTTGACCACCATCCGCATGGACGGCACCCAGAGCACGCCGTACCCGCCGGCCGCGTTCCACCCGGTGGCGTTGACGGCCGCCTCGCCGCCGCTGAGCTCCCAGGGGCCGCGGTTGAGGGCGTACTTCAGGAAGCTGGGGCCCTCGGTGCCGAGCGTCTGGTTCTTCAGGAACAGGCGGTGCAGCCGGCCCCAGCTCCAGGTGTCGATGTCCTTGCCGAGCTTGGCGGTCAGCTCCCAGCGGGCGTCGACCATGGCCCGCTTGAACAGGTCGTCGCGGTTGTTCTCGGCGCCCTTGCGGGTGCCGTTGGCGGGCGTCGTCCACCAGTCGCTGTCGGTGTCCTTGAGCAGCGTGCGGACCACCTCGAACCAGCGGTCGCCGCCGTCCGGCTGGGCCTGGTCCGCCTCGCGCTGGCCGCACTCGCGGACCTTCTGCGTCTCGTCGGCGGGCCCGGTGGTGTTGACCGGGTCGACCCACAGGCACTGGCCCTTGACCCGCAGTTCCTTGGGCAGCTTGTTGCCGAAGGCCAGCTTGACGATGTTGCGCCAGGTGGCGTTGAAGTACGCGGCGGCGGCCGAGTCGGCGTCCTGGGTGTAGTCCCAGCCCTCAAGGAGCTTCTGCGCCTCGCGGACATCGGGGTCGTCGACGTCGATCTTCAGCAGGTAGGGCACCAGCAGCTTGGCGATCTCGCTGCTGTTGTCCAGCTGCATCTGGCGCATGTCGTCGGTGGAGACCTTGCCGCCGTCCTTGATCTTCTGCTCGATCAGGGAGGTGATCCGCTGGCTGCGGGTGCCGTAGCCCCAGTCGGTGGTGAGGGTGTACGGGTACGTGTCCTCGTCGACGACGGCCTGGTTGGCGGTGACGATGTAGCCGCGCTCCGGGTTGTACTCGTAGGGCAGTTCGTCGTCCTCGATGTACTTGCCGGTCCAGCGGTAGTCGGGGTCCCAGCCGGGCGCCGGGAGCGAGCCGTCGTCGCCGTCCGCGCGGATCGGGATCCGGCCGGGCAGCGTGTAGCCGATGTTGCCGTCGGTGTCGGCGTAGACCAGGTTCTGCGAGGGCACGTCGAACTTGGCCGCCGCCGCGCGGAACTCGTTCCAGTCGCCCGCGCGGTCGATCTCGAAGACGGCGTCCATGGAGGTGCCGGCCTCCAGGGCGGTCCAGCGCAGTGCGACGCCGTAGCCGTCACCGCGGTCGGGCGCGGCGGCCTCGACGCCGGCCTTCTTGCCGACCTTGACCAGTTCGTCGTCGCGGTCGGAGAGCAGCGGCCCGTTGTTGGTCTCCCGGACGACGATCTTCTTCGACGTGCCGCCGGCGACCTTGATGGTCTCCTCGCGGGTCTCGAAGGGGACCACCTTGCCGTCGTACTGGTAGCCGTCGCCGGTGATCTTCTCCAGGTAGAGGTCGCTGACGTCGACGCCGGAGTTGGTCAGCCCCCAGGCGATCTCCTGGTTGTGTCCGACTATCACGCCGGGCATGCCCGCGAAGGTGTAGCCGGTGACGTCGTACTGGCACTTGGCCGAGACGCTGCGGCAGTGCAGGCCCATCTGGTACCAGACCGAGGGCAGCGACGGCGACAGGTGCGGGTCGTTGGCCAGCAGCGGCTTGCCGGTGATGGTGTGCTCGCCGGAGACCACCCAGGAGTTGGAGCCGATGCCGTCGCCGTTCACGCCGACGGCGGTGGGCAGGTCGTCCAGGACGTCCTGGAGGCCGGAGAGCTGGCTCTGGAGCACGGTGGAGCCGGAGGTGCCGGTTCCCGTGCTGTCGGAGACGCCGGTGCCGGAGGTGCTGCCGCCCGTGGCGCTGTCGCCGCCCTCGAAGGTGCCGGTCAGCTCGTTGTACTGGCCCTCCTGGACGATCGCCTTGTTGCGGTCGTAGGGGTAGTCCGGGTACAGGTCGGCGATCTGCTCCGGGCCGAGCCGGCTGGTCATCAGGGCGCGGTCGATCTCGTCCTGCATGTTGCCGCGCAGGTCCCAGGCCATCGCCTTGAGCCACGCGATGGAGTCGACCGGGGTCCACTCCTCGGGCGTGTAGTCGTTGGTGAAGCCCAGGGCGGCGTACTCCAGGGAGATGTCCGCGCCGTCCTTGCCCTTCAGGTAGGCGTTGACCCCCTTGGCGTACGCCTGGAGGTACTGCTTCGTGGAGTCGGAGAGCGTCTCCTCGTACTCCTTCTGCGCCACCCGGTCCCAGCCCAGCGTGCGCAGGAACTCGTCGTTGTCGACCTGCCCCTTGCCGAACATCTCGGACAGGCGCCCCGAGGTCATGTGCCGGCGCACGTCCATCTCGTAGAACCGGTCCTGCGCCTGGACGTAGCCCTGTGCCATGAACAGGTCCGCGTCGGAGGAGGCGTAGATCTGCGGGATGCCGTACGAGTCGCGCTTGACGTCGACCGGCCCCGACAGGCCGTCCAGTGTGATCGATCCCTTGGTCTGCGGGAAGGAGGCGCGGACGGTGCTGATGGACCAGTACGCCCCGTAGGCGAGGCCACCGATGACGGCCAGCACCAGCACGAGGACCATCAGTTTGGCTCTGCGCCCCTTCTTCCTCGCGGACTTGGCGGGCCGGTGGCCCGAAGAGGCGGTGTTGGTGGGGGGCATCGCTGTCCTTGCTGTCCTAACACGAGCGGCAGGGGCGGGCTGTGCTTTCTGCTGCGCTGCTTCTCTGCTGCGCTTCCGACTGACTGAACGCTGGAGCAACCATAGGCGCAGGGCCTGGCCGCCCTTGACGCGGAGTCGGGAACCGGCGCGGACGGACGTTCGATCATGCCAAGGTGAGCGTCAAGAAAGCGTCAAGAGTTAGGTAAGGTAACGAAGTACTTGTCTCGTCCGTCATATGCCGGAAGGAACGGCCCCTGACTGTCCACCACCTCAACCAGCTCCTGCTCGTCTGCTCACTCGTCCTGCTCATCGCCGTCGCGGCGGTCCGGATCTCCTCGCGCAGCGGGCTGCCCAGCCTGCTCGTCTACCTGGCCATCGGTATCGCCATGGGCCAGGACGGCATCGGCGACGTCAAGTTCGACAACGCCGAACTGACCCAGGTCATCGGATACGCCGCCCTGGTGGTGATCCTGGCCGAGGGCGGCCTCGGCACCAAATGGCAGGAAGTGCGACCCGCCCTGCCGGCCGCCTCCGCGCTGGCCCTGGCCGGCGTCGCGGTGAGCGTCGGCGTCACCGCGGCGGGCGCCCACTACCTGACCGGGCTGGAGTGGCGGCAGGCACTGATCATCGGGGCGGTCGTCTCCTCCACCGACGCCGCGGCCGTCTTCTCGGTGCTGCGCCGCATCCCGCTGCCGTCCCGGATAACGGGCACCCTGGAGGCCGAGTCCGGCTTCAACGACGCCCCCGTGGTCATCCTGGTGGTCGCCTTCTCCACGGCCGGCCCCATGGAGCACTGGTACGTGCTGGTCGGCGAGATCTTCCTGGAGCTGGCCATCGGCGCCGCCATCGGGCTCGCGGTGGGCTGGCTGGGCGCCTGGGGACTGCGGCACGTCGCGCTGCCCGCCTCCGGCCTCTACCCGATCGCCGTCATGGCCATCGCCGTCACCGCCTACGCGGCCGGCGCCATGGCGCACGGCAGCGGCTTCCTCGCCGTCTACCTGGCCGCCATGGTGATGGGCAACGCCAAGCTGCCGCACTGGCCGGCCACCCGCGGCTTCGCCGACGGGCTCGGCTGGATCGCGCAGATCGGCATGTTCGTCCTGCTCGGCCTGCTGGTCACCCCGCACGAACTGGGCGACGACATCCTGCCCGCCCTCGTCATCGGCCTGGTGCTCACCATGGTGGCCCGGCCGCTGAGCGTCGTGCTGTGCCTGCTGCCGTTCCGGGTGCCCTGGCAGGAACAGACCCTGATGTCATGGGCGGGACTGCGCGGCGCGGTGCCCATCGTGCTCGCCACCATCCCCATGGTGCAGGGCGTCGACGGCAGCCGCCGGATCTTCAACATCGTCTTCGTCCTGGTCGTCGTCTACACCCTCATCCAGGGGCCGACGCTGCCGTGGCTGGCCCGCAAGCTGCGGCTGGGCGGCGGTTCCGGGGCGGCCGACCTCGGCATCGAGTCGGCGCCCCTGGAGCGGCTGCGCGGCCACCTGCTGTCCGTCGCGATCCCCGAGGGGTCGAGGATGAGCGGCGTCGAGGTGGGCGAGCTGCGGCTGCCGGCCGGGGCCGCGGTCACCCTCGTCGTCCGCGACGGCACCTCCTTCGTGCCGCTGCCCTCCACGGTGCTGCGGCTCGGCGACGAACTCCTCGTCGTCGCCACCGACCCGGTCCGGGACGCCGCCGAGAAACGGCTCCGCGCGGTGGGCCGCGGCGGCAAGCTGGCGAGCTGGCTGGGCACCGACGGGGAGGGCACGGGGACGGGGCCGGGGTGAGGTGTGTGTCCGTCGGGCTTTCGTCCAGGGGGCCGGTAGGCGCGTCGCTGTATACAATGGGCCGGTCACCTGATCGAACCAACTCTGCCTGACGCAGAGCTGGCGCGACCGTATGGCGGCCGGGCTGCACTTGTGCGACATCGTTCGACGGCTCCGGTATCTACCGCAGTCCGCGCAAGAGGACAGCTCTCGGCGCCGCCTCCCCCTATGCCGGGGAACCGCGCCACCAGGCGGCAGAAAGGCACGGACCGTGGCACCCACGGTCACCCCGGCGGCGGAGCCCACGGCCCGCCCGGGTTACGGGCAACTGCTGCGCACCCGCGGCGCCTGGACCTTCCTGGTCCCCGGCTTCGCCGCCCGCCAGCCCTTCGCGATGCTGACGATCTCCATCGTCCTCCTCGTCCAGCACACCACCGGCTCCTACGGGGCGGCGGGCGCCGCCGCGGCCGTCACCGGCGTCTCCATGGCGTTGTTCGCCCCCTGCAGCGGCCGGCTCGCCGACCGGCACGGACAGCGCGCCGTCCTCGTACCCGGCGTCCTGGTGCACGTCGCCTCGGGCCTGGTCCTGACGGTGCTGGCACTCGCCGACGCGCCCCTGTGGGCGCTGTTCGCCGCGGCGGTGCCCACCGGCGCCTCGGTGCCGCAGATCGGCCCCATGGTCCGCGCCCGCTGGGCGGTACGGCTCAAGGACTCGCCGCTGCTGCCCACCGCGGCGGCCTTCGAGTCCGTCACCGACGAACTCACCTTCGTCGTCGGCCCACTGCTGGCCACCGCCCTGTGCACGGCCCTGCACCCGGCCGCCGGCCTCGTCACGGAGGCCGCGCTGACCCTGCTGGGCGGTCTGCTCTTCGCCGCGCGGAAACGCACCCAGCCGTCCGTCGGCACGGGCGGCACGGGCGGCACGGGCGGCACGGGCGGCACGGGCGAGGCGGGCGGCACGGGCGAGGCGGGCGGCGCCGGGCGGGGCGGCGGGCACGCGCGCGTGCGGCACGTTCCGGCGCTGCGCGTCCCCGGGGTGCGGATCCTGGCCGTGGCCTTCCTGGGCATCGGTTCGGTCTTCGGCGGCATGCAGGTCGCGCTGGCCGCGTTCACCGAGTCGATCGGCGAGCCCGGCCTGAACGGCGCCCTGTACGGCACGTTCGCCGCGGGCAACATGCTCTCCGGTGTCGTCTGCGGCGCGATCGCCTGGAAGACGGCGCCGCGCCGCCGCCTGCTCGTCGGCTACACCGCGCTGGCCCTGACCGCGTCCGGCCTGTGGGCCGCGCAGTCGGTGCCGCTCCTGGCGGGCCTCGGCCTGCTGGTCGGCATGTGCATCGCGCCCACCCTGATCACCGGCTACACGCTCGTCGAGTCGCTGGTCCCGGCCGGCGCCCGCACCGAGGCGTTCACCTGGCTGACCGGCGCCGTCGCGCTCGGCCAGGCGGCCGCCGTCACGGTCGCCGGACAACTGGAGGACAAGGCCTGGGCGGGCGCCGGCTTCCTGGTGCCGATGGGCGGTACGGTGCTCGCCCTGGTGACCCTGCTGGCGCTGCGCTCCTGGCTGTCGGTGCCGCCGCACGGGCGGACCGTGGCACGTGGCGTGGGTCACCGCGAGCCCGCCGCAGTGGACTGATCCCCGGGAATACGTCACTATGGACCGTCGTTAGCACTCATCGAGTGAGAGTGCCAGGAGGAAGACAGTGCCGACGTACCAGTACCAGTGCACCGAGTGCGGCGAGGGCCTCGAGGCGGTGCAGAAGTTCACCGACGACGCTCTTACCGAGTGCCCCAACTGCGGTGGCCGCCTGAAGAAGGTGTTCTCGGCCGTCGGCATCGTCTTCAAGGGCTCCGGCTTCTACCGCAACGACAGCCGCGGCTCGTCGTCCAGCAGTTCCCCGGCGTCCTCCGCGAAGTCGACGTCCTCCTCGTCGGACACGAAGTCGTCGTCCTCGTCGTCCTCCGACTCCAAGTCGTCGGGCTCGAGCACCTCCTCCAGCAGCAGCTCCGCCGCCTGAGGACCCTTGTCCCGCAGGACCTCGCCGTCGTCCGACGGCGGGGTCTTCGGCGTTCCCGGGGGCGGTTAGGGTGCGGTCCATGGCGAACAAGGCGCGCGAGGCACACGAAGGACATGAGGCCCACCAGGCCCACGAGGCCCACCAGGCCCATGAGGCGCATGCCGAGATCGGTGTGATCGGCGGCTCCGGTTTCTACTCGTTCCTCGACGACGTGACCGAGGTCCGGGTGGACACCCCCTACGGGTCGCCCAGCGACTCCCTCTTCGTCGGCGAGGTCGCCGGCCGCCGGGTCGCCTTCCTCCCCCGGCACGGCCGCGGCCACCATCTGCCGCCGCACCGGATCAACTACCGCGCCAACCTGTGGGCGCTGCGCTCGGTGGGCGTGCGCCAGGTCCTCGGCCCCTCGGCGGTGGGCGGACTGCGCCCCGAGTACGGGCCCGGGACGCTGCTGGTGCCCGACCAGTTCGTCGACCGCACCAGCTCCCGGCTCTCCACCTACTTCGACGGACTGCCGCTGCCCGACGGCACCGTGCCGAACGTGGTGCACGTGTCGCTGGCCGACCCGTACTGCCCCGCCGGACGGTCCGCCGCGCTGAAGGCGGCCCGCGGGCGGGACTGGGAGCCGGTGGACGGCGGCACCCTCGTCGTGGTCGAGGGGCCGCGGTTCGGGACCCGCGCCGAATCGCTGTGGCACCGGGCGCAGGGCTGGTCGGTGGTGGGCATGACCGGTCATCCGGAGGCGGCGCTCGCCCGTGAGCTGGAGCTCTGCTACACCTCGCTGACCCTCGTCACCGACCTCGACGCGGGCGCCGAGACCGGCGAGGGCGTCTCGCACGACGAGGTGCTGCGGGTGTTCGCCGCCAACGTGGACCGGCTGCGGGGTGTCCTGTTCGACACGGTGGCCGCGCTGCCGGCCGCCGGGGCGCGGGACTGCGGGTGCGGGCGGGCGCTGGGCGGGATGGACCCGGGGATCGCGCTGCCGTGACGTGGTGGCGGGTCCTGGGGATTCGGGAGCGGAACGTCTCCTTCGGGTGAGCGGGTTGTCCACAACCCGTCGGTAGTCCACGGGGCCCGGCGAGCGGGAGCGCGAAGCCTCATCGTGGTGGGCGCAAGCCGGTCCCTCGTCGCAGGTGGTGGTTCACCGTGTCCTACAGCACTTCCTCTTCTTTCTCTTCTTCCTCTTCCTCTTCTTCTTCCTCTTCTTCCTTCGCGCACCGCCCGCCGGGTACGGACGCGCCGCCCACCTGTGAGGTGCCGCACTTCGCGCCGGTACGGGTGCCCGGCGGGCGGCACCAACTGCGCCGGCTGCTGCGGCACCGGCGGCGCGCCGTGGCCGCCGGGCTGGCCGTCACCGCCGCGGCCCTGGTGGCGGCGGGCCCGCACCCGGGGGCCGACGCCGACCGGGACGACCGGCGGGCGCGCGGGCATCCGGTGAGCGGGCGGGCACCGCAGCGTGCCGCGCCCCGGCTGGTGTCGGCGCCGGTGCGGATCGCCGACGCGGAGACGGTACGGCTGCTGCGGCCCGGCGACCGGGTCGACGTGGTGGCGGGCGGGACCGGGGGCGGGACCGGGGGCGGGACCGGGGGCGGAGCCACTGTGGTCGCCCGGGGCGCGCGGGTGACGGAGGTGCCGCAGAGCCTGCCGGCCACCCTGGACTCCGACTCCGACTCCGACTCCGACTCCGACTCCGACTCCGACTCCGACGGTACGGACGGTGGCGGCGGGGCGGGCGGCGCGCTGGTGGTGCTCTCGGTGCCGCGTGACACGGCGGCCCGGCTGGTCGGCGCGGGGGCCGGGGCACGGTTGGCGGTGACCCTGTGCTGAGGTCGACGCCGCTGCTGACTCGGACACCGCTGTCGGGTCGGACGCCGCTGCTGACTCGGACACCGCTGTCGGGTTCGACATCACCGACTCTGTCTCCGTCAAGTCCCTCGTTCGGGTGGCCCGATTGGACAGGGTGGACAGGCGCTGACGTAGGTTGCGGAGCGTTTTGTTCCACAAGCTGTTCATGCGAGGAGTGCGCCCGAGGTGAGCGAGAAGAAGCCGAGTGTCTGGCAGGGCTTCAAGGCCTTCCTGATGCGCGGGAACGTCATCGACCTGGCCGTGGCGGTCGTCATCGGCGCCGCCTTCACCAACATCGTGAACTCGGTGGTGAAGGGCGTCATCAACCCGCTCGTCGGAGCGTTCGGCACCAAGAGCCTGGAGCACTACAGCTCGTGCCTCAAGGCCCCCTGCGAGGTGGCGGACGACGGTACGGTCACCAGCGGCATCCCGATCATGTGGGGCTCCGTGCTCGGCGCCACCCTGACCTTCGTGATCACCGCGGCCGTCGTCTACTTCCTGATGGTCCTGCCCATGTCGAAGTACCTGGCCCGGCAGGAGGCCCGCCGCAAAGCCAAGGAGGGCACTCAGGAGGTCATCGAGGTGACCGAGCTGGAGGTGCTGAAGGAGATCCGGGACGCGCTGATCGCGCAGCGCGGGTCGGGGCACGACCAGCGGTAGGACGGCGCGGAGCTCACAGGTGGTGCGGCGGCTTCTCGTCGAGGAAGCGCCTCAGATCGGCCGCGGCGTCCTTGTCGCCCGGCCGCTCGCCCCACCCGCGGTCGGTGTCGTCCGCGGACTGCTGGTCCAGCGGATCGTCGAAGATCAGCGCCGGCTTCGGCGCGCGCGGCTCGGGGTCGGGGGCGGTGCTCATACCTCCAGGGTACGGCGCCCGCGCTGGACCACACTGGCGTCATGACAGTTGACGCATTGACGGACGTCGCCGGTCTGCGGGTGGGGCACGCGACGCGGACCGGCGGCGGGTGGCTCACAGGGACGACGGTCGTGCTGGCACCGGAGGGCGGTGCGGTCACCGCGGTGGACGTGCGCGGTGGCGGACCCGGCACCAAGGAGACCGACGCGCTCGATCCGCGCAACGTGGTGCAGCGGGTGGAGGCGGTCGTCCTGACCGGCGGCAGTGCCTACGGCCTGGACGCGGCGTCGGGCGTGATGGCCTGGCTGGAGGAACGGGGCCGGGGAGTGCGCGTCGGTCCGGACCCCACCCACGTGGTGCCGGTCGTGCCGGCCGCCTGTGTCTTCGACCTGGGGCGCGGCGGCGACTTCCGGGCCCGGCCGGACGCGGCGACGGGCCGGGCGGCGGTCGAGGCGGCCGACGCGAGCACGCCGGGGGCCGCCGTGGCCGAAGGGTGCGTGGGGGCCGGTACGGGGGCCGCGCTCGGGCTGCTGAAGGGCGGGGTGGGGACCGCGAGCACCGTCCTGGACTCGGGGTACACGGTGGCGGCGCTGGTGGTGGCCAACGCGGCGGGATCGGCGCTGGACGCGGAACGGGGGGTGCTGTACGGGGAGTTGCTGCTGGGCCACGACGTGGCGTATCCGGCGGCGCAGGTCCGCGAGGCGGCCCGGCGCCGGCTGGCCGAGGTCGCGGAGACGCACCCGCTGCCGCCGCTGAACACGACGCTCGCCGTCGTCGCCACCGACGCCGGCCTGTCCAAGGCACAGGCCCAGAAACTGGCCGGCACCGGGCACGACGGCATCGCCCGAGCGGTACGCCCCGCGCATCTGCTCAACGACGGGGACACGGTGTTCGCCATGGCGACCGGAGACCGTCCACTGGACACCGCCCAGCCGCTGGCCCTGAACGAACTGCTGGCAGCCGGCGCGGACACGGTGACGCGCGCCATCGTCCGAGCGGCACGCGCGGCCACCCCGGTGACCGGGGCGGGCGGGGCGTGGCCTTCGTATCGGGGGCTGTATGAGGGGTGACGGGGGCGGAAGGGGTGGGGCCCGGGGGGAGGGGGGGAGGGGAGGGGGCCCGGGTGGGGAGGGGGTGGGGGCGCCCCCCCCGGGTGACGGAGCGGGTTCGTACGGGAGCGGCAGGTGCGGCCCCCAGGAACCGGCGCCCCGCCCCGTCGCTTTGTCGCGGTTCTGTCACGCGGTGGCCTCCGTCGGGAACGGCGGGAACCCCGCCACCCCCGGGGGCGCTCCTCTCCCACGTACCCGAACGGATCGCGTACTTCACACCACCCTGGAGCAGCCCGTGACAACGCCGGACATAGCAACGCGGCGGCGCGTACTGGGGGTCAGTGCCGTCCTGATGGTCGGCGCTCTCGCCCTCACCGCCTGCGGCGGCAACGCCAGCGCCGGCATCGGCACCGACGCCAAGGATGCGGCCGCCGGGATCGCCATCTCGGCGAAGGACGGCTCGACCGGCGCGTCGATCAACAGCACCGAAGTCGAGGTCGACGGCGGCACGCTGACCGACGTACGCATGACCGTGGTGGGGTCGGACACGGAGGTGCCGGGGAGCCTGGCCGGGGACGGGGCGAGCTGGAAGCCGAAGGAGCAGTTGGAGCGCGGCACGAAGTACCGGATCACGGCGGCGGCGAAGACGGACGACGGAAAGAAGCTCTCCGCCGACTCGACCTTCACCACCGTCTCCGAGGCGAACAGCTTCATCGGGACGTACACGCCGGACGGCGGGGCGACGGTCGGCGTGGGGATGCCGGTGTCGTTCACGTTCGACAAGGCGATCACCGACAAGAAGGCCGTGCAGTCGGGCATCGAGGTCACCTCCAGCAGCGGGCAGAAGGTGGTCGGGCACTGGTTCAACGCGCAGCGGCTCGACTTCCGGCCCGAGGAGTACTGGAAGTCCGGCTCGAAGGTGACGACCAGGATCGACCTGGACGGGGTCGAGGGCGCCGACGGCGTCTACGGGGTGCAGCAGAAGACGGTCGCCTTCACCGTCGGCCGTTCCCAGGTCTCCACGGTCGACGCCGCCACCCAGACCATGACGGTGGTGCGCGACGGCAGTACCGTCAAGACCGTGCCGATCTCGGCGGGCAGCCCGGAGCACACCACGTACAACGGGCAGATGGTGATCTCCGAGAAGTTCGAGCAGACCCGGATGAACAGCCAGACGGTCGGGCTGGGCGGCGAGTACGACATCCCGGACGTGCCGCACGCCATGCGGCTGACCACGTCGGGCACCTTCGTGCACGGCAACTACTGGTACAGCAAGAGCAATCCGCCCTTCGGCAGCCAGGGCACCAGTCACGGCTGCGTGGGCATGGCCGACGTCCAGGGCGCTCAGGGCGACACCGACGCCGCGTGGTTCTACGACAGTTCCCTCGTCGGCGATGTCGTGATCGTCAAGCACTCGGCGGACAAGACGGTCGCGCCGGACAACGGGCTCAACGGCTGGAACATGGCGTGGAGCGAGTGGGCCGCGGGAAGCGCCGTCTGAAGCGTCGTCCGACCCAGCCAAGTACCGCCTGAACAGCAGATTTTGAGCACACGCGGCTCCGCGCGGGAACTTTTCGCGCGGGCCGCGTGTTTTTCATGCGTACGTTTTCTCGGTTCCCGGACATGATGTCCGACCGAGGGGCTACCGTATGCACCCACAAGGTGACATGCAGCAACGCCGGGAGAAACCTTGAGCGTTCCGTACGAGACCGCAGCGTACGAACCATCCGAGTCGCCCGAGTCTCCGCAGGAGCACCTCGCGCGACTGCTCGGGCGTGCCCTGAACTCGTTCGAACTGCCCGACGACACGCTGGGCGCACTGGACTGCGCGCTGGCCCACGACGCCTCGCTGCACTCCGCGCACCACAGCGCGGGGCTGCACCGCGAGACGTACCGGCACACCTGGCTGCTCGTCGACGGCTCCGCGCTGACCCTCTGGGAGCTGGTGTACAACACCACCCCGGGTGGCGCGGCGGAGCACGAGGTCTACGTCGACGACGAGGAGCTGCGCGCCGCCACCGCCCGGCTCCCGCTGCCCCCGGACGCCCCGGGCCCGCAGGACCCGTGGGGCCCGTTGAACGGGCTGGACCCGCTGGACCCGTTGAACGAACTGGACCCGCTGGACCCGTTGGACGGGCCGGACCTGCTGGACCCGTTGAGCGCGCCGGGTCTGCTCGACCCGTTGGACGGGCCGGACTTCGAGCTGCCGGTGACGGTCCGGATGGAGCTGGCCGAGCTGTTCTCCGTACCCGTTCCGCAGCTCGGCTATCTGCCCGACGGTTCGGCGGACCACGCGCGCCGGCTGCTGCGTCGCGCGGAGAACGCGGACCGGCCCGGCGCGGACACCGCCGAGCGGCTGACCACGGCGTTCGCGCACCAGATCACCCAGGCGTTCGGCCGCCCCGGCCGCGCGGGCCGGGCCGGGCTGCCCTTCTCGCTGTACGAGCACGCGTTCCTGCTCCGGGGCGGCGAGGAGGTCTCCCTCTGGGAGGTCGAGCACACGGCGACGCCCGACGGGCGGCACATGTGCGAGGTGTACGTCAGTGAGGACGCCGCCCGGCGGGCGATGGAGCGGCGGGCGGCCCGGCTGTCCTGACCCGGCCGGTGCCTCGGCGGCCTCCCGCCCAGCTCCTACGCCGTCACCGGCTCCGTATCCGTCTTATCCGTATCCGTCTTATCCGTATCCGTCGCCGACGAGGTGTCCCGCGGTCCCCCGGTCGGCCGTGCCCCCGGCGCCCGCGTGCGCAGGCCCTTCAGCAGCACCACCAGGGCGGTGGTGACGCAGACGCCGGCCGCGACGGCGACCAGGTACAGCAGCGGGCTGCCGATCAGCGGGACCACGAAGACCCCGCCGTGCGGGGCGCGCAGGGTGGCGTCGAAGGTCATCGACAGCGCGCCGGTGAGCGCGCCGCCCGCCATCGAGGCCGGGATGACCCGCAGCGGGTCGGCGGCGGCGAACGGTATCGCGCCCTCGGAGATGAAGGACGCGCCCAGCACCCAGGCGGCCTTGCCGTTCTCCCGCTCGGTGGCGTCGAACAGCCTGCCGCGCACGGTCGTCGCCAGCGCCATCGCCAGCGGCGGGACCATGCCGGCCGCCATCACCGCCGCCATGATCTTCATCGCGGAGTCGCTGGGGTCGGCGACCGCGATGCCGGCGGTGGCGAAGGTGTAGGCGACCTTGTTGACCGGACCGCCGAGGTCGAAGCACATCATCAGGCCGAGCAGGGCGCCGAGCAGCACGGCGTTGGTGCCGGACAGGCCGCCGAGCCAGTCGGTCATCGCCCGCTGCGCCGAGGCGATCGGCTTGCCGATCACCACGAACATCAGGAACCCGATGACCGCCGAGGAGATCAGCGGGATCACCACCACCGGCATGATGCCGCGCAGCGGGGCGGGGATGCGTACCCGCTGGACGGCCAGCACCACGGCGCCGGAGAGCAGTCCGGCCGCAAGGCCGCCGAGGAAACCGGCGTCGATGCTCAGCGCGACGGAACCGCCGACGAAGCCGGGGACCAGGCCGGGGCGGTCGGCCATGCCGTAGGCGATGTACCCGGCGAGTACCGGGACGAGGAAGCCGAAGGCCACGCCGCCGATCTGGAACAGCAGCGCCGCCCAGCTGTCGGCCTGGGTCCACTGGAAGTGGTCCATGACCGAGGGGGCCTTGTTGATCTCGTAGCCGCCGATCGCGAAGCCGAGGGCGATGAGCAGACCGCCGGCCGCGACGAACGGGACCATGTAACTGACGCCGGACATCAGCCACTTGCGGAGCTTGGAGCCATAGCCCTCGTCGTGGCCGCCGGTACGTTCGACGGGGGTGGTGCCCGCGGTGACCTCGCCGCGCGCGGCCTTCGCGCGGACCTCGGCGATCAGCTCGCCGGGGCGGTTGACGGCCGCCTTGACCCCGGTGTCGACGGTGGGCTTCCCGGCGAACCGGGCCTTGTCGCGTACGGCCACGTCATGGGCGAGGATCACGCCGTCCGCCGCGTCGATCAGTGCGGGGTCCAGGCGGGTGAAGCCGGCCGATCCCTGGGTCTCGACGACGAGTTCGACGTCCCCGGTGGCGCGGGCCGCGTGCTCCAGGGCCTCGGCCGCCATGTAGGTGTGGGCGATGCCGGTGGGGCAGGAGGTGACGGCGACGATACGGAAGGGGGTGGCGGCTCCGGTGGCTTCGGCGGGTTCGGGCGCCGGCTCCCCACTCGTGCCGGTCCCAACAGGTTCAGCAGGTTCAGCCACCCCGTCCTCCCCCCGGATCAGCGCCACCGCCTCCCCCGGTTCCGTCGCCGCCCGCAGCGCGGTGGTGAACTCGGCGTTCGTCAGCTGCCGGGCCAGCGCGGACAGGATCGTCAGGTGCGCGTCGTCGGCTCCCGCCGGTGCGGCGATCAGGAAGATCAGGTCGGCCGGGCCGTCCGCCGCGCCGAAGTCGATCCCCGCCGTACTGCGCCCGAAGGCGAGCGTCGGCCCGGTGACGTGCGCGCTGCGGCAGTGCGGGATGCCGATGCCGCCGTCCAGGCCGGTCGGCAGCTGTGCCTCGCGGGCGGCCACGTCGGCGAGGAAGCCGTCCAGGTCGGTCACCCGGCCCAGCACCTCCATCCGCCCGGCGAGGGCGCGGGCCGCGGCTTCCTTGGTGTCGGCACGGAGATCGAGGTCGACCAGTTCTTCGGTGATCAGGTCGCGCAGATCATTCGGTCCACGCGGCTCACTCGGCTTACTCAGCTCACTCGGCTCACTCAGCTCACTCAGCTCACTCGGCTCACTCGGCTCACTCGGCTCACTCGGCTCACTCGGTTCGCTCATCGCGGGCTCCTTCGCGGGGGTCATGACACCGTTTCCTGCAAGGGGCGGTCCACCGGCACCTCGGCCGTGACCCTGACGGCACCCGGGTCCAGGTCGGCCGGGGTGGGCATCACACTGCCGGGCAGGCCGACGGCGGCCGCGCCGTGCGCGAGGGCCGAGGCGAGGGCGTCGGGCCCGGCGCCGCCGGCGATCAGGAATCCGGCGAGCGAGGCGTCCCCGGCCCCGACGTTGCTGCGTACGGCGGCCACCCGGGCGGTGCCGAACCAGGTGCCGGCGTCGGACACCAGCAGTTGGCCGTCGGCGCCGAGGCTGGCCAGCACGGTCCGGGCGCCGCGGCTCCGCAGTTCCTCGGCCGCCCGCACCGCGTCCCCGACGGTGGCCAGTGGCCGGCCGGCCGCCTCGGCCAGTTCCCCGGCGTTGGGCTTGACCACGTCGGGCCGCTCGGGCAGCGCCCGCAGCAGCGCGGGTCCGGAGGTGTCCAGGGCGATCCGGACGCCGGCGGTGTGCGCGCGGGCGACCAGTTCGGCGTACCAGGAGGGGGCGAGGCCGCGCGGCAGGCTGCCGCAGCAGGCGATCCAGTCGGCGTCGCGGGACCGCGAGCGTACGGTCTCCAGGAGGAGTTCGTGTTCGGCGGCCGACAGTTCGGGGCCGGGGGCGTTGATCTTCGTGAGGACGCCGGCCGCCTCGGCGAGGGCGATGTTGGAGCGGGTGGCCCCGGCGACCGGTACCGCCGCGACCTCGATGCCCTGCGCGTCGAGCAGGTCGGCGACGAGGGCGCCCGGTGCGCCGCCGAGCGGCAGTACGGCGACCGTGCGGCGGCCGGCGGCGGCGGTCGCGCGGGAGACGTTGACGCCCTTGCCGCCGGGGTCGACGCGTTCGCCGGTGGCGCGGACCACCTCGCCGCGGTCGAGGGAGGGGACCTCGTAGGTGCGGTCCAGGGACGGGTTGGGGGTGACGGTGAGGATCACGCGCGGACCACTTCCGGGCCGCCGCGCTCGATGGCGGCGGCGTCGTCCGGGCTCAGCCCGCTGTCGGTGATCAGCAGGTCCACGTCGGCCAGCGCGCCGAACCGGGCGAAGTGCTCCTGCCCGTGCTTGGTGGAGTCGGCGAGCAGCACCACGCGGCGGGCGGCGGCGACGGCGGCCCGTTTGACGGCGGCCTCGGCGAGGTCGGGGGTGGTCAGGCCGTGCGCGGCGGAGAAGCCGTTGGCGGCCACGAAGGCGGCGTCGGCGCGGATCTCGCCGTACGCGCGCAGCGCCCAGGCGTCGACGGCGGCCCGGGTGCGGTGCCGGACCCGGCCGCCGACCAGGTGCAGCTGGATGCCGGGGTGGTCGGCGAGGCGGGCGGCGGTGGGCAGGCTGTGGGTGACGACGGTGAGTGCCGCCCCGGGCGGGACGGCGGCGGCCAGGTGGGCCACCGTGGAACCGGCGTCCAGGATCACCGTGCCGTCGGCCGGCAGTTCGGCGAGGGCGGCCCGCGCGATGCGGTCCTTCTCGTCGGCGGCGGTGGACTCGCGTTCGGCGAGGTCGGGTTCGAAGTCGAGGCGGCCGGCGGGGAGGGCGCCGCCGTGCACGCGGCGGAGCAGTCCGGCGCGGTCCAGGGTCTTGAGGTCGCGGCGGATGGTCTCCGCCGTCACCTGGAACTCCTCGGCCAGCGACACCACGTCCACCCGGCCGCCGTCCCGGGCCAGCCGGAGGATCTCCTGCTGCCGCTCCGGTGCGTACATGTGCGTCTGCCTCCGACCGTGCCCGAACGTGTGGTTTCGGGGGGAGGTTATGGCCGGAGGTCCGGAAAGTAAACACGTTCGGCCATAGGCGGGCATGAACGGGCGTGACCGACCAGGAAAATGGGTCAGCAGGTCGGTCATTAGGTCAGTTCATGTCCTAGCCGTGCGGCATCCTCCCCCCATGACCACGGACACTCCGGCCCGGCTGCTCGCGCTCCTCTCCCTGCTCCAGACGCCCCGGGAGTGGCCCGGCGGCGAACTCGCCGAGCGGCTCGGGGTGTCGCGGCGCACGGTCCGGCGGGACGTCGAACGGCTGCGGGAGATCGGCTACCCGGTGCGGGCGACGATGGGCTCGGACGGCGGGTACCGGCTGGTCGCGGGCAAGGCGATGCCGCCGCTGGTGCTGGACGACGAGGAGGCCGTGGCGATCGCGGTCGGGCTGCGGGCCGGCGCCGGGCACGCGGTCGCGGGCGTGGAGGAGGCGTCGGTGCGCGCGCTGGCCAAGCTGGAGCAGGTGCTGCCGTCCCGGCTGCGCCACCGTGTCACCACCCTCCAGGCCGCGACCACACCGCTGACCAGCGGGGACGGCCCGACCATAGCGCCCGAGACGCTGACCGCGATGGCCTCGGCGGTGGCCGGCCAGGAGCGGCTCCGGTTCGCCTACCGCGCCGCCGACGGCACCGCCACACGGCGCCTGACCGAACCGTACCGACTCGTCTCGACCGGCCGGCGCTGGTATCTCGTCGCCTACGACCTCGACCGCGCCGACTGGCGGACCTTCCGGGTCGACCGGGTCGGCGAACCCTTCCCGACCGGCGCCCGCTTCACCCCGCGCGAACTGCCGACCGGCGACGCGGCCGAATTCCTGCGCCGCTCCATGCACCGGCGGAGCGACGCCTACGAGGCCCAGGTCACCTTCGCCGCACCCGCGGCCGTCGTCGCACCTCGGCTGCCGGGGTGGCTGGACCCGCCCGAGGCCACGGACGACGGCGCCTCGTGCGTCCTGCGGGCCACCGTGACCGACCCGGTGGAGTGGCTGGCGGTACGACTGGCCCTGCTCGGCATCGACTTCCGGGTGGACGAACCGGCGGAACTGGTGGAGTGCGTACGGGGAATGGGGGCGCGGCTGGGGCGGGCGGCGGGGGGTGAGTGACGGCATCCCGCATCCCGCGTCCCCCAGCGGCCGGCCACCCCTCTCCGCTCAGCGAGGCACTCAGCCCGACGCCTCCGTGAGCGTCTCCCAGGGGAAGTCCCCCAGCGCCGCCAGATTGCGCAGGGCCGGTTCGAGGGGGCTGCGGCCGGCGTTTCCCGGCTGGTCGTCGGCGGCCCACTGCTCCACGGCCACCCGGACCGCCGCGCCCGCCACCGCGGCGGCGAAGCTCAGCCGGGGCGAGGCCGCCAGGCGCGCGGCAACGTTACCGTCACCCTGCGCGATCCGGGCCGCCAGCACCTGGGCGAGAGGCCGTTCCGCCAGGTGGCACACCTCCGCCCACACCTTGCGCAGCGCGGGACTGGTCTCGGCCAGCCGGATCAGCGCGCGCGTCCACTCCCAGGTGGCGGCCGACACCTCGGCGCCGGGGGCCAGGGTGAGCCTGGTCGCGTGTTCGAGGGCCTGCCGCGGGGACAGTTCGGCGGGGGCGTCCCGAATCGCCTCCGCCCAGAGCCGGGCGCCGGCCGCGTAGAGGGGCGCGACGGCCTCCTCCTTGGTCGCGAAGTAGCGGTAGAAGGTGCGCGGGGCGACCCCGGCGGCCTGGGCGATGTCCTCGGCCCGGGTGGCCCGCAGTCCCTGCCGTACGAAGAGCCGGGCGGCGGCCTGGGCGATCTCCATCCGGGTCTCGGCCTTGCGCCGCTCGGTCAACGACCGGGCGGCGGAGGCGGACGCCCCACCAGAAGCGGGAACGGAGGCGGGAACGGACGCCGAACCGGACGCGGCGGGCCGGCTGGGCTCAGGGGTCGTGCTGGTCGTGCTGCTCACTTCGGCAATGTATGCCCCTGTGGCACAATCTGCCATCTGGCGGGCCACCCCGGGGTTCAGGTTCGGGGTGGCCCGCCCTCCCGGCGTGCCCGGACAGCGAAGAGCCGGACTCGACGCCCGGGGGGAGAGCGCCGAGCCCGGCTGGGGACGTCCCGGCGCCGGGGGGAGTGCGGCGGGACGTGGTCTCGGTGGCGGCCCGGTGGAGCGACCGACGACCCTGAGGCGTCGGTCTGGACCAATGGACCCGTACTGGTGGGCCCGTACTGATGGGCCCGAACTGGTGGGCCCGAACTGGTGGGCCCTGAATGCTTGTTCCCAGGACCCTGTCGTTTGAAGCAGCGTTACACAGTCATCTTCGTCGCCTTCACGCGGCCCCGCACCACCGGGCGTACGCCGGGTTTACGCGGCCGCCTCGAAGCCGGTGTCACGGGCCAGCTTCTTCAGCTCCAGCAGCGCGTGCTTCTCGATCTGCCGGATCCGCTCCCGCGTCAGCCCGTGCTCCTTGCCGACCTCGGTCAGCGTACGCTCCCGGCCGTCCTCGATGCCGTACCGCATCTTGATGATGGAGGCCGTGCGCGGGTCGAGGCGGCCGATCAGGTCGTCCAGCTCCTCGCTGCGCAGCAGGGTCATCACGGACTGCTCGGGCGACACGGCGGAGGAGTCCTCCAGCAGGTCGCCGAACTGGGTCTCGCCCTCGTCGTCCACCGGCATGTTCAGCGAGACCGGGTCGCGGGCCCAGTCGAGCACGTCGGTGACGCGCTCGGGGGTGGAGCCCAGCTCCTTGGCGATCTCGGCGTGCTCCGGCTCGCGGCCGTGCTCGCGGTTGAACTCGCGCTGCACCCGGCGGATCCGGCCCAGCTCCTCCACCAGGTGGACGGGGAGCCGGATGGTGCGGGACTGGTCGGCGATCGAGCGGGTGATGGCCTGGCGGATCCACCACGTGGCGTACGTGGAGAACTTGAAGCCCTTGCGGTAGTCGAACTTCTCGACCGCGCGGACCAGGCCGGCGTTGCCCTCCTGGATCAGGTCGAGGAGCGGCAGGCCGCTGCGCGGGTAGCGGCGGGCGACGGCGACGACCAGGCGGAGGTTGGACCGGATGAAGACGTCCTTCGCCCGCTCGCTCTCGTCGACCAGGGCCTGCAGCTCCTCACGACTGGCATCCGCCTCGGTGTTCTCGTAGCCTTCGAGAACCTGTCGTGCGAACACACCCGCTTCGATGGTCTGGGACAGCTCGACCTCCTTGGCGGCGTCGAGCAGCGGTGTACGCGCGATCTCGTCGAGGTACATGCCGACCAGATCGCGGTCGGCGAGCTCGCCGCCGCCTGCGCGGACGCTGGTTGCCGCGTCGCTCGTCTCGCCGGAGGCGGACTTACGACGGGCGACGGCACGGGTTGCCATGCGTGCTCCCTTGCGATGGTGGGGTCAGCGGGTGGTTCGGTGGACTAGGGGCGCCCTCCCCGGCCGGCTCGGATCTGGTTCCGGACTCTGCTCGGGTGCCCTGCATCCGATGGAAACAACGACTGGAATCCGGACAGAATTCCCACCCCGTCCCCCGATTTTTCTGATCATGCAGTACCCTGTGCCGCCACATGAGGAGGCGGGATGCGGTCAGAGGGCGCGGAGGTCCAGGTCAGGCCGGGAATCGAGGGGGACCTCAAGGCCCTCACCGAGCTCTACAACCACTATGTGAGTGAGACGGCCATCACCTTCGACACCCGGATTTTCACTCCCGAGGAGCGCCGCCCGTGGCTGCTCTCCCACCCTGTAGACGGACCGCATCGCCTGATGGTTGCCACCGGCGACGGTTCACAGCGGATTCTGGGGTACGCCACTTCCAGCCCGTTCCGCCCCAAGCCGGCGTACGCGACCTCGGTGGAGACCACGGTGTACGTGGCGCCGGGGGCCGGCCGCCGGGGCATCGGCACCCTGCTCTACCGAGCCCTCTTCGCGGCCCTGGCCGACGAGGACGTGCACCGCGCCTACGCGGGGATCGCGCAACCCAACGAGGCGTCGGCCCGGCTGCACGAGCGGTTCGGCTTCCGGCACGTCGGCACGTACCGGGAGGTGGGCCGCAAGTTCGGGCGGTACTGGGACGTGGCCTGGTACGAGAAGGACCTGAACCTGTAACCGGTCCCGGTCCCGGTCCCGGTCAGCCGAACTGCACCGACCGCTTCGCCAGCCCCAGCCAGAACCCGTCGATCACCGACCGCTGGCTGCCCAGCTCACCGGTCGCGTCCGCCGCGCCCAGCGTGACGAACAGCGGGGCGAAGTGCTCGGTGCGCGGGTGGGCGAGCCGGCCCGCCGGGGACTTGTGCCCGAAGTCGAGCAGCGCGTCCACGTCCCCGGCGTCCAGCGCACGCCGCCCCCAGTCGTCGAACTCGACGGACCAGGCGGGAGTGGAGCCCTGCCGCAGGGCGGCCAGGTTGTGGGTGAAGAAGCCGGAGCCGACGATCAGCACGCCCTCGTCGCGCAGCGGCGCCAGCCGCCGTCCGATCTCCATCAGCCGGACCGGGTCGAGGGTCGGCATGGAGACCTGGAGGACGGGGAGGTCGGCGTCGGGGTACATCTCGACCAGCGGGACGTACGCGCCGTGGTCCAGGCCCCGGTCCGGGACGTCCTGGACGGGGGTGCCGGGGGCGCGCAGCAGCTTGCGGACGGACGCGGCGAGCGCGGGGGCGCCCGGAGCCGCGTACCGCACCTGGTAGTAGTGCTCGGGGAAGCCCCAGAAGTCGTAGACCAGGGGGACGGTCTCGACCGCGCCGAGGGCGAGCGGGGCCTCCTCCCAGTGGGCGGAGACGACGAGGATCGCGGTGGGGCGCGGCAGACCGGCGGACCAGGCGGCCAGTTCGCCGGGCCAGAGGGGGTCGTCGGCGAGCGGCGGGGCGCCGTGGCTGAGGTAGAGGGCGGGCATGCGCTCCGGGGCGACGGCGGTCATGACGGCGGCTCCTGGTCTGCTGAAACGAAGGGAGCTGTCAGGCTCTCTGGCAGCTTGAACTGCCAAGCTCTTCAGTAACTTGAACTATCAAGCTTCTGGAGAAGGCTATGGCTTACTTGTTTAAGTTTCAAGGAGAGGCCTCTTACAGTGGAACCATGAACACGGCACCCACCCCCGCACCGGCCGCCGCCACCGAGCCGCGCTGGCTCTCCCCCGGCGAGCAGCTCGTCTGGCGTTCGTACATCGAGGCGGCGACCCTCCTGGAGGACCATCTCGACCGCCAGCTCCAGCGGGACGCGGGGATGCCGCACATGTACTACGGACTGCTGGTCAAGCTCGGTGAGTCGCCCCGGCGGCGGCTGCGGATGACGGAGCTGGCCCGGCACGCGAAGATCACCCGGTCCCGGCTCTCGCACGCGATCGCCCGCCTGGAGAAGAACGGCTGGGTGCGCCGGGAGGACTGCCCGTCCGACAAGCGGGGCCAGTTCGCGGTGCTCACCGACGAGGGGTACGCGGTGCTGGCCCGGACCGCGCCGGGGCATGTGGCCGCCGTCCGGCAGGCCGTGTTCGACCGGCTCACCCCGCAACAGCAGGAGTCCCTCGGCGAGATCATGCGGATCGTCGCCGAGGGACTCCAGCCCGCCACAGCGGGCGCGGACCTGCCCTGGCTGCGCTGACCGCGAGGCGGTGGCAGCCGGGGCAGGTCCGCCGGGACCGCGGGTACGAGGCGTCCCCTCCCCGTACCCGCGCGTGGTGCCGGGTGGTGCCCGAAGGGGTACTGCGGATACGGCCGCCTCAGTGGGCGATGACCGGGATCGGCAGCTCGTCCTCCGCGCCCTCGCCCGCACCGGAGCCGGCCACCTGGCCGGAGCCCGGACGGCCCGCGTTGACCAGGGTCAGGGCGATGACGCCGGCCGCGACCAGGATGCCGACGGCGAACCAGATGGCGCTGGTGTAGCCGTCCACCTGTGCCTGGAGCTGGACCAGCTGCTGCTGGGACCGGCTGGTGGCACCGCCGATGTGGTCGGTGAGGTAGGACGCGGTGGCCGAGGCGGCGATCGTGTTCAGCAGCGCCGTACCGATGGCGCCGCCCACCTGCTGGGAGGTGTTGACCATCGCGGAGGCGACACCGGCGTCCTGCGGCCGCACGCCCTGGGTGGCCATCGACATGGCCGGCATGAACGCCGTACCCATGCCGAGACCGAGCAGCAGCATGCCGGGCAGCAGCACGGCGGCGTAGGACGTGTCGATCTCCAGCTGGGTCAGCAGCAGCATGCCGACCGCGCCGACCAGGAAGCCGGGGCCCATCAGGAAGCGCGGCGCGACCCGGGTCATCAGCCGGGTGCCGATCTGGGTGGAGCCCGTGATCATGCCCGCGACCATCGGCAGGAAGGCGAAGCCGGTCTTGACCGGCGAGTAGCCCTTGACGATCTGGAGGTAGTAGGTGAGGAAGAGGAACAGGCCGAACATGCCGATGATGGCGAGGCCCAGCGAGAGGTAGATACCGCCGCGGGTGCGGTCGGCGACCACGCGCAGCGGCAGCAGCGGGGCCCGGACCCGGGACTCGACCAGGACGAAGGTGATCAGCAGCACGGCGGACGCGACGAACATGCCGATCGTGGTGGCGTCGCTCCAGCCCTCGGACTCGGCGCGGGTGAAGCCGTAGACCAGCGCGACCAGGCCCAGGGTGGACAGGATGACGCCGGGGACGTCGAGCGCGGAGCGGTTGCGGCTGCCCGCGGGCTCGTGCACGACGAGCCAGGCGCCGATCGCGGCGACCAGGGCGAACGGGATGTTGACGAAGAACGTCCAGCGCCAGTCCAGGTACTCGGTGAGGAAACCGCCGAGGATCAGACCGACGGCCGCGCCGCCACCGGCGATGGCACCGTAGATGCCGAACGCCTTGGCGCGCTCCTTGGCGTCCGTGAAGGTCACGGCGAGCAGGGAGAGCGCGGCGGGCGCGAGCAGGGCACCGAAGGCACCCTGGAGGGCGCGGGCGCCGAACATCATCGCCTCGTTGGTGGCGGCACCGCCGAGCGCGGAGGCCAGCGCGAAGCCGGCCAGGCCGACCACGAAGGTGCGCTTGCGGCCCCACAGGTCGGCTATCCGTCCGCCGAACAGCAGCAGTCCGCCGAAGGCGAGCGCGTAGGCCGTGACGACCCACTGGCGGTTGCCGTCGGAGATGCCGAGGTCCTGCTGGGCGGAGGGCAGGGCGATGTTCACGATGGTCGAGTCGAGGACGACCATCAGCTGGGCGAGCGCGATGAAGACGAGCGCTTTCCAGCGGCCGGCGTCGGGGACGCCGGGAGCTGCCTTGACGGCTGCTGCGGACATGAAGGTACCCACTTCGGGACGTGACGGAAAAAAGGTGAGGCGTACAGGCAGGGCAGGACAGAGCCGGATGACGGCCCGTCCACGCCGACGGTCGCCTGGTGTTCTCGTGGTACTGCGGAAAGCCGTGGGGGAAGCTGGGGGAAGCTGTGGGGGGGTGAGATCGCGGAAGCTGTACGGACTTACGTACGGTCGGTACGTACTGGTTACTGGGCTAGCGGAGCTGGTCGCAGGGCCGGCGCAGATCCTCCACGGTGATGGCCGTACCCGGCAGGGCGGAGCGGGCCGGAGCCCGCAGCCCGTCCAGGAACAGCTGGAGATGACGGTGGGTGAAGCGGTCGCCGCCCAGGCACCGGGTGCCGGCCGGCGGCCGGCTGAGCTGGGTCACGGCCACCATCAGGTCGCCGACGCCCACGTCGCCGCGGAGCAGACCGGCCGTCCTCGCCCGGTCCATCAGCTCGCCGACCAGTCCCTCGACCCGTTCGCGAGCCGCTTCCAGGTCGGGGTGGTGCTGGTCGAACGTGGTGGAGACCATCGGGCACAGGGCGCCGATCCGCTCGTCGGCGACGACGTGCACGAAGCGCTCCAGCGCCGCGAAGGGGTCCCCGCCCCGAGCCAGCGCGACCTCGGCCGCCCCGGCCATGCGGTCCATGACCGAGCAGACGACCTCGCGGACGAGGGCGTCGCGGTCGGGGAAGTTGCGGTACACCGTGGCATTGCCCACCCCGGCCCGGCGGGCGACCTCGTCGAGCGGCACATCGGGGCCGTGCTCGACGAACATCTCCTGGGCGGCGATGAGTATCCGCTCCCGGTTGCGCAGGGCATCGGCGCGCGGCCGGGTCACCTTGCGCTGCACGGGGGTCGCGGTCTGCACGGCGTACTCCTCGGTTGCTGTGAACGAACTGTGCGAACCGGGGAACGACTCCCCGTTTCGCTCGGACACAGGTCTAAACGGGGAAACGATCCCCGGTTATTTCCCCGCCCACCCCGATCTTCAGTGACCTGCATCACACCCTCTGCCGCACCCCAACCACCTCTACTGCCCTCCGCCGCCCGCCTCCCGATCCCCTACCGGCCAGAAACCCACGATCGGTCTCTTCCAACGCGCGCCCCCGGCGCCCCCGGCACAGGGTGAGCCCAAGGGTGCAGCCGGAGACCGGCGGCTGCCGGCCGTCCCCGGGAGGACTGGATGCAGCCGCAGCAGCGCCGTCGGATACGCCCCCGCCGCGTGGCCGCCCTCCTGTCCGTGACCGGGCTGACCCTGGCCGTCAGCACCTCGGCCGGCACCGGCCACCCGCCGCCCGGCACCAGCGCGGCGGGCGCCTCCCCCGCCGCCCTCTCCCGCTCCTCCGCTCACGGCCCCTGCATGATCACTGGCGGTGCCGAGATCCAGATGTCCGAGGGCGTCCCCACCTCGCAGGGCTACTCCCGCTCCACCGGCACCGTCCGCGCCCTCAACCTGATGGTCGACTTCTCCGACGCCCCCGGCGAGGGCCGGGCCCTGGACCGCTACGCCGAGTTCTTCCCGCAGACCCAGGACTGGTTCCGCACCAGCTCCTACGGCCGCCTCGACTACCGCCCCGAGGCCCCGGTCCGCGACTGGCTGCGGATGCCCAAACCCTTCGCCGAGTACGGCATAGAGCGCGGCGCCCCGTTCGACCCCGCCTACCGCGACCTGGTCGAGGACATCGTGGCGACGGCCGACCCGGAGGTCGACTTCCGCGCCTACGACCTGCTGAACATCCTGGTCACCCCGAACGCGGGCCCCTCCGCCCTGGACACCGTCCTGTCCGTCACCTTCGCCGGCAACCACGAGGCCCCCGTCGCCGACGGCGTCCCGGTCGCCAACGCGTCCTTCGTCTACTCCCGCCAGGACGACGGCTCCGGCAGCTACGGCAAGACCGGCTACCGCGTACTCCCGCACGAGAACGGCCATGTCTTCGGCCTGCCCGACCTCTACACCCAGGAGGGCGGCGGCGCGGCCGGCCACTGGGACATCATGAGCGAGGACTGGGGCGCCAACAACGACCTGGTCGGCTGGCACAAGTGGAAGCTGGGCTGGCTGGACGCCGACCAGGTGCACTGCGCGGCGGCGCCGGGCAGCACGGAGTACACGCTCACCCCGCTGGCCCGCGCGGGCGGCGACAAACTGGTCTTCGTCCCGCTGGACGCCCGCTCGGGCTACGCCGTCGAACTGCGCACCCGCGCGGGCAACGACGAGGCGGTGTGCCGCCCCGGCGTCCTGATCTACAAGGTCGACGCGGACGTCGACACCGGCATGGGCCCGGTCAAGGTGTACGACTCCCGCCGGGACAGCGGCGGCTGCACCCGCAGCCCCAACGTGCACGCCGAACTCTCCGACGCGGCCTTCGCCCCCGGCGAGACGTTCAAGGACCCGCACCACAAGGTGACGATCACGGTGGCGGGCGCGGACCTGAAGGGCGACCACCGGGTACGGATCACCCGCGGCTGACCCCCGCGGCCCGGCTTCGGCTTACGGTAGGGCCTGCCGCGACCGCCGTACCGGAGATCCGATGCCCGCCAGCACCACGAACGACCCGCACGGCCCGCGTGCCGCAGAGCAGGCCGCACCGGAGGCACCGGAGGCTTCGGAGGTACCGGCCGCACCGGCCGCACCGGCGGAGGCGGTCACGCCGCTGCTGCGCGGGATCGCGGTGCTGCGGCGGCTGACCGAGGCGGACGGCACGCTCAGCCCCAGCGCCCTGGAACGGAGCACCGGCCTCGCCCGAGCCACGGTCGACCGCGTCACCGCCACCCTCGCCCACATGGGATACGTCCGCCTGACCGGCCGCGACGTGACACTGGCCCCCCGCGCCGCCGAGCTGGGCAACGCCTACCTGGCCGCCCTGCGCCTGCCCTCCCTCCTCTCCCCCCGGGCCGACGCCCTGGCCGACGAACTGGACGAGTCGGTCTCCCTCGCCGTCGCCGACCGCGACGCCGTCCGCTTCATCCACCAGGCCACCCGCCGCCGGGCGATGTCCCTCAGCTTCCGCATCGGCGACCTGCTGCCGGCCGAACGCACCGCGCCGGGCCCGCTGTTCGCGACGGAATGGACGGACCCCGACTGGCACCACTGGCGCGCCCGCCGCGCCGCGGACCCGCACGACACCGCCTTCCCGGCCGTCCCACCCAGCGACCACCCCGCCCCGGACGAGGACTTCACCCGCCGTACGACGCGGGCGGCGGCCGACGGCTGGGCGCTGGACGACCAGTTGATCGAACCGGGCCTGGTCGCGGTGTCGGCACCGGTACGGGACCCCGGTACCGGCCGGGTGACGTGCGTGGCCAGCGTGGTCAGCCACACCAGCAGGCACACCGCGGCGGGCCTGCGCGACGACCTCCTGCCGGCCCTCCTGACGACGGTGGCGGCGATGGAGTCCGACCTGCGCACCGCCCCGCCCCCGGAACCCGGCCCGGTCCGCGCCGGCCTGGCCGTCTGGACCGGCGCGTCCAAGCACGAACTGGGCCGCAGCTTCGTGGAGTCCCTGGCCCGCGGCCTGACCGTGCTGACCGCCTTCGGCGAGGGCCGCTCCGCGCTGACCCTCACGGAGGTGGCGAAGGCGACCGGCCTGTCCCGGGCCACGGCCCGCCGCGCCCTGATCACCCACGAGTACGCGGGCCTGATCACCCCCGCCTCCCCCGCGGACCGCACCTTCGCCCTCACCCCCCGGGTCCTCTCCCTCGCCTTCCCGCCCCTGTCCCGCCTCTCCCTCCCCCAGATCGCCCAGCCCCATCTGGACGAACTGGCGGCCCGTGTCCGGGAGTCGGCGTCCATGGCCGTCCTGTCCGGCCCCGCCTCCGCCGACCAGCCGCACCCCCGAACCCGGCACAAAACAACCCCCTACGAGATCCAGTACACCGCCCGCGCCGCGACGACCCGCGTCCTGAGCGCCCACATCACGGTCGGCGCCCGCCTCCCGGCCCGCACGACCGCCCTCGGCCGCATCCTGCTGGCCGGCCCGGCGGCCCCGGACCACGTCCTCACCGACGGCGAACCGGAAGCCGGCCTGCGCTCCCTCGCCGTCCCGGTCCACGACCGCGCCGGACGCCCGGTCGCCGCGATCGACGTGACCACCCACGCGGCCCGCCGCACCCCCGAGTCCTGCGCCGCGGAACTCCTCCCCGCCCTGCGCGAAACGGCGGCCGCGATCGAGTCCGACCTCCGCACAGCGGGCCGCTTCCGGACCGTCCCCCCGACCTGACCACCCCGACGCCGGCACACCACCCGCTACACTGTCGACGGTGGCCGGACCACCCACGCCTTCGTAGCTCAGGGGATAGAGCACCGCTCTCCTAAAGCGGGTGTCGCAGGTTCGAATCCTGCCGGGGGCACCAGTCCGGAAGGGCACCTACGGATTTCCGTAGGTGCCCTTCGTCGACTCAGGCTGCGTGCGGAGTGAAGGTGACGTAGGAGTCGCCCTCGTCGATGATCAGGTGCAGCGTGCCGTCCAGGGCCTTGGCCAGGCGTCGCAGCAACGGGAGCGTCGGCACAGTGTCGCCGCCCTCCATCCGGGAAACCTGAGGCTGGGTCATCCCGGCCCGCTCCGCAAGCTGGGTCTGGGAGAGGCCAAGCTCGGTCCGACGGTCGTAGACCGCCTGGCCGAGGTCACCGGCCAGGCGGGCGTCGACGTACTCCTGGTCGTACTCCACCACCTCCCCCGCGAGCTGCCGAGTCCGGCGCGTCCTCCATGTGCTGTGGTTCATCAGCTCTCCCTGCGCCGCTCGTAGATGTCCTGGGCGTGGACGTGTTCGGCCTCGCAGACCTTCTGGGCCTGGTGCGCACGCTCTACTTCCGCTGCTTCACGCATCCGAGTCTTGCGGAAGACCGTCAGCAGCACGATCCGCTGTCCGGGCGCGAGCCAGTACGGGATGCGTACGGCCTCGCCGTCCAACTCGAAGCGCAGCTCACGCAGCTTGCCGCCCAGGTGGCGCGAGTACGGCTCGCCGAGGGTCGTCGGCTCGTCCAGCAGCCGTTCCGTCTTGTCCTCGACCCGTCGGTACAGGCGGAACGGAAGCAGCTCCAGCCAGTCCCGCACCTCGGGCTCGATCTCGATCTGCCACTCCTCCGCCATGCAAACAACGGTATATACCGCTGAATGCATGACGCAAGCCACCGCAGCACTCGGGATCGCGCCGCTCCAGCCCGCGCCGCCACTGGCCCAGCCAGCACGGATACGGCACACATGAGGACGGGAAGCCCTGCGAAGACGTGAGAACTACCGAGGACAGTTCTCCAGGTCAGACAGCTACCAGCGCGCGTTCCGGCAGGTCACAGGCCCGCCCGGCAAGATCTCCTTAGAGGTCGTCTCATTTGGTGAGTCGGCGGTAGCAGATGAGGGTGCAGGCGATGCTGGTGAAGGCTAGGAAGTGCTCG
>NZ_JBQOUX010000097.1:0-29143 GCF_052216785.1 Streptomyces sp. JW3
CCCCGGTGCGGCGGCGGCCGACGGCCGGTCCGGGCACGGCGCGGACGGCGGCAAGGGCGGCGAGAAGGACGGGCGCGCGGGCGGGAAGGGCAAGGACAAGGGGAAGGGCGCGGACGCCTCGGACGAGACCGCCGAGCCGGGCGCCGGGTCCGCCCCGACGCGGGACGAGCCGGGCGGGCCGACGCCGCCGCGGCCCGCCGACCCGGAGCCCACCCGCAGTGCCGAGCCCGAGCCGACGCCGCCCGGCGAGCCGCCCGCCTCTCCGACGCCGGAACCGACGGTGGCCGAGCCGTCGTCGTCGGCGCACGAGCCGCCGGGGCCGCAGCTGGAGCAGCGGGAGCCGGCGCCGCGGGCCGGAGTACCGGCCTGAGCGGTGGTGAAAGGGCTGGTCAGCGCGGGGTGCCGGGCTCGATTTGCCTTTGGGGGTGGGGGGTGCGTATGGTGGTAGATCGTTTGATCCCATTTGCCCGGCGCCAACGCAGAGCGCGCCGTGTGGCGCGTACTCTCTCCCTTGCCGTGGTGGACCGCATAGAGGCGGTCGTATTGCGAATCGCGAATCACGGAGTTGACGGGCGCGTGCCGAAGAAAGACTCCGGAAGGTTTCGCATTCGCATGTCCATCGCCAGTACTGATCACGTCGTCGTGCCCGAGAGCACCGAGAACACCGAGAGCGTCGAAGACACCACCCCCGCCGCGGAGACCGTAAAGGCCGCGGGGGTCGCAGAGGCCGTCGAGGTCGCGGAGACGGTGGAGAAGGCCGTGGCGGTCGCCCCCGAGCCCTCCGGCCCCACCTTCGCGGACCTCGGTCTGCCCGAGGGCATCGTGCGCAAGCTCGCGCAGAACGGCGTGACCACCCCCTTCCCGATCCAGGCCGCGACCATCCCGGACGCCCTGGCCGGCAAGGACATCCTCGGCCGCGGCCGCACCGGTTCCGGCAAGACCCTCTCCTTCGGTCTGCCGACCCTGGCCACGCTGGCCGGCGGCCGCACCGAGAAGCACAAGCCGCGCGCAGTCATCCTCACCCCCACCCGTGAGCTGGCCATGCAGGTCGCCGACGCGCTCCAGCCGTACGGCGACGTCCTCGGCCTGAAGATGAAGGTCGTCTGCGGCGGCACCTCCATGGGCAACCAGATCTACGCCCTGGAGCGCGGCGTCGACGTCCTCGTCGCCACCCCGGGCCGGCTGCGCGACATCATCAACCGCGGCGCCTGCTCCCTGGAGAACGTGCGGATCGCCGTTCTCGACGAGGCCGACCAGATGTCCGACCTGGGCTTCCTGCCCGAGGTCACCGAACTGCTCGACCAGGTCCCGGCGGGCGGCCAGCGGATGCTGTTCTCCGCGACCATGGAGAACGAGATCAAGACCCTGGTCGACCGGTACCTGAAGGACCCGGCGCTGCACGAGGTCGACGCGGCGCAGGGCGCGGTGACGACCATGTCGCACCACATCCTGGTCGTGAAGCCCAAGGACAAGGCGCCGGTCACCGCGGCCATCGCCTCCCGCAAGGGCCGCACCATCATCTTCGTCCGCACCCAGCTCGGCGCCGACCGCGTCGCCGAGCAGCTGCGCGACGCCGGGGTGAAGGCCGACGCGCTGCACGGCGGCATGACCCAGGGCGCCCGTACCCGGACGCTGGCCGACTTCAAGGACGGCTACGTCAACTGCCTGGTCGCCACCGACGTCGCCGCGCGCGGCATCCACGTCGACGGCATCGACCTGGTCCTGAACGTGGACCCGGCCGGCGACCACAAGGACTACCTGCACCGGGCCGGCCGTACCGCCCGCGCGGGCCGCACCGGCACCGTCGTCTCCCTCTCCCTGCCGCACCAGCGGCGCCAGATCTTCCGGCTGATGGAGGACGCGGGCGTCGACGCCGGGCGGCACATCATCCAGGGCGGCGCGGCCTTCGACCCCGAGGTGGCCGAGATCACCGGCGCCCGGTCGATGACCGAGGTGCAGGCGGAGTCGGCCGGCAACGCGGCCCAGCAGGCCGAGCGCGAGGTCGCCCAGCTCAACAAGGAGCTGGAGCGGGCGCAGCGGCGCGCGAACGAACTGCGCGAGGAGGCGGACCGCCTGGTCGCCCGGGTCGCGCGGGAGCGCGGCGAGGACCCCGCGGCGGCGATCGCCGAGGCGGCGGCCACCACCGGGACCGGCGCGGCCACCGAGGTCACGCTGCCGGAGCAGCCGGCGGCGCGGGACGTCGAGCGGATCGAGCGGAGCGAGCGGACCGACCGTCCGGAGCGGGCCGAGTCCGGTCCGGCGCCGTACGAGCGGCGTGAGCGGCGCGACGACCGGGGCGGCGACCGTGGCGGTTTCCGCCGTGACGACCGTGGTGACCGTCGTGACGACCGCGGTGGGCGTTCGTTCGACCGCCGGGACGGCGACCGTGGTGGCTTCCGTCGCGATGACCGCGCCGACCGGAACGACCGCAACGACCGTCGTGACGGTGACCGTGGCGGTTTCCGCCGTGACGACCGTGGTGACCGTCGTGACGACCGCGGTGGGCGTTCGTTCGAGCGCCGGGACGGCGACCGTGGTGGCTTCCGTCGCGATGACCGCGCCGACCGGAACGACCGCAACGACCGTCGTGACGGCGACCGTGGCGGCTTCCGCCGCGACGACCGTGGTGACCGCCGCGACGACCGCGGTGGGCGTTCGTTCGACCGCCGGGACGGCGGCGACCGCGGCGGCTTCCGCCGTGACGACCGGAACGACCGCACCGACCGGAACGACCGCACCGACCGTCGGGACGGCGACCGCGGCGGACGCTCCTTCGAGCGCCGGGACGGCGCCGACCGTGGCGGTTTCCGCCGCGACGACCGCGGTGGCCACCGCGGCAGCGACCGTCCGTTCAACCGTGACCGCCAGGGCGACCGCCCCGGCTTCCGCTCGGGCGGCAACGACCGTCCCTACGGCCGCCGTGACGACCACCGCGGTTCGTCGTCGTCCTCCTTCGGCCGCCGCGACGACAAGCCGCGCTGGAAGCGCAACAGCTGACGCACCCCCGGCATGAGCGCCGTGGCCCCCACCGACACCGGTGGGGGCCACGGCGTTTTCCGCCCGGACGCTGTGCAGAGGGTCGTTACGTGTGTCAGGTCCCCGGCGTGGGAATCGCTGGGGACATGACAGATCACGCGAGACCGAGTGCGCTCTCGGACGAGGAACGGCTGGCCCAGCTCGGCTACACCCAGGTCCTGGCCCGCCGCATGTCGGCGTTCTCCAACTACGCGGTCTCCTTCACGATCATCTCGGTCCTGTCCGGCTGCCTGACCCTCTACCTCTTCGGCATGAACACCGGCGGCCCGGCGGTGATCACCTGGGGCTGGGTGGCCGTCGGCCTGATGACCCTGCTGGTCGGCCTCGCGATGGCCGAGATCTGCTCCGCGTACCCGACCTCGGCGGGCCTGTACTTCTGGGCGCACCGCCTGGCGCCGCCCCGTACGGCCGCCGCCTGGGCCTGGTTCACGGGCTGGTTCAACGTGCTCGGCCAGGTCGCGGTGACCGCGGGCATCGACTTCGGCGCCGCGTCCTTCCTGGGCGCCTACCTGAACCTCCAGTTCGACTTCGAGGTCACCCCCGGCCGCACGGTCCTCCTCTTCGCCGCGATCCTCGCCCTGCACGGCCTGCTCAACACCTTCGGCGTGCGCATCGTCGGCCTGCTGAACAGCGTCAGCGTGTGGTGGCACGTGGTCGGCGTCGCGGTGATCGTCGGCGCCCTCACCTTCGCGCCCGACCACCACCAGTCGGCGTCCTTCGTGTTCGGCGAGTTCGTCAACAACACCGGCTGGGGCAGCGGCCCGTACGTCGTCCTCCTCGGCCTCCTGATGGCCCAGTACACCTTCACCGGCTACGACGCCTCCGCCCACATGACGGAGGAGACCCGGGACGCGGCGACGGCCGGCCCGAAGGGCATCGTCCGCTCCATCTGGACCTCGTGGATAGCGGGCTTCGTCCTCCTGCTCGGCTTCACCTTCGCCATCCAGTCCTACGACGGCGCGCTGACCTCCGCCACCGGCGCCCCGCCCGCCCAGATCCTCCTGGACGCGCTCGGCGCCACCGCCGGCAAGCTCCTGCTCCTCGTGGTGATCGGCGCGCAGCTGTTCTGCGGGATGGCCTCGGTGACCGCCAACAGCCGCATGATCTACGCCTTCTCCCGCGACGGCGCGCTGCCCTTCTCCCGCGTCTGGCACACCGTCAGCCCCCGCACCCGCACCCCGGTCGCGGCGGTCTGGCTGGCCGCCGCCGGCGCCCTCGTCCTCGGCCTGCCCTACCTGATCAACGCCACCGCGTACGCGGCGGTCACCTCCATCGCCGTCATCGGCCTCTACATCGCCTACGTCGTCCCGACCCTGCTGCGGGTGCGCAAGGGCGCCGCCTTCCAGCGCGGGCCGTGGCACCTGGGCCGCTGGTCCCAGCCGATCGGGGTGGCGGCGGTGACGTGGGTCGTGATCATCACGGTCCTCTTCATGCTCCCCCAGGTCTCCCCGGTCACCTGGGAGACCTTCAACTACGCCCCGGTCGCCGTCCTGGCCGTCCTCGGTTTCGCGGCGACCTGGTGGCTCGCGTCCGCCCGGCACTGGTTCCTCAACCCGGACCACGCACGCACCAAGGCCCGCCTGGCGGCCCGCGCGAACACCCCCGAACCGTCCGATCCCTGACACGACGCGGCGATGCCCCCGATACCCGATCGGCGCCACGGCCACGTGGGGCTATGCTCGGGGTGGCAACATCGGCACCATCGCCTGGGCCCTTAGCTCAATTGGCAGAGCAGTGGACTTTTAATCCATTGGTTGTGGGTTCGAGTCCCACAGGGCCTACCAGGAAGACCCCAGCTCAGCGAGGAATGAGCTGGGGTTCTGTCCTTTCTGTCCAGTTTTCCTCTCTCCAGGTTTTTCAGACGCGCGTGTTCGGGAAAGCGGCACATCATGATGTACGACCAGAATCGCGCTCGACAGTCGGCGGACCAGCCTCGCGGTGCGGCCCCGGCACGGTCCGCCCCGGGCCCGGCTCCGCTGCTCCCGGCTCAGGCGCGGGACCGGATCGCCCGGCGTCTCGGACGGGCCGTCAACACGTTCCCCGACACTCCGCGCGAGTCGCTGGAGGAAGCCGAGGCCGCTTTCGACGAGGCCACCGCCCACCTCGTGGAGGCCCTCGCCGAACAGCGACGCACCCTCCGCGCGGGCTGGAACGCCCCGGACGCCGGCCGGGACCGGGACCAGGACCCGGACCAGGACTCGGGCGAGGACTCGGGCGAGGCACCGGCCCAGGACCCGGGCTCCGAGACCCGGTCCGCCGAACTGCACCTGGCGCTGCGGCAGTACCGGGAGATCACCCAGCGGCTGCTGCGGCTCTGAGCGTGCCGGACCGGGATACGCGGCCGCGTCAGACGAACGGCACCGCGTCCGCCGCCTTCGCGTGCCAGTTGGTGGCGACCGGGCGGTCGACCAGGACGCTGTCGGGCAGGGTGAGGGTGACGGCGTTCAGTTCGTCGCCCAGGACCGAGAGGTGGATGCGGTCGAACTCGATGCCGTAGTCGTTGTTGGTGGTCTTGGGGCTGATGCCGGCGTACGCGGCCTTGGTGCCGGACAGGACGATGTCGGCGGAGACGGCCTGCTCGGCGGGGGACACCTCCGTGTCGGCGGACGAGCCGTAGGAGGCCGACGGGTAGACGCCCTCCAGCGTGCAGGTGACGCCCCGCTTGGCCTTGGCGGTGACGAGGTCGTAGCCGCCCGCCTGGGTCTGGGCGGTGACCTTGAAGGTCAGGTCGCCGGTGGTGCAGGCCCGCGGGGCGCTGGCGGCGCCGGCGGTCGTGGTCGCCGTGGCGGTGAGGGCCGCCGCCGCCGCGACGGTGGCCAGGGCGAGGCGGGCGGCACGGGTGGTGAGACGCGAACGCAGCATCGGGAACTCCGGATGTCGGTGTGTGGTGGCCGGCGGGCTGCCGACTGACCGCAGCTTGTGCCGTGCTCCGTCCCGGCCGCCACGGATCCCGGCCACTCCGGGACGCTGGAACGCTGGAACGGTCGCTGACCTGGACAGACGCCGGCATCCTGGAACGGGGGGCAGGGACGGGGACCGGTCGCCGAGTGCGGACGGCGATCCCGCACTGGCGGGGCTCGGCTCAGCGCGGGTCTGCTTCAGACTGGAGCCGAGCCGGTCGTGCCGACCGCCGAGCCGCCGAGCCGCCGAAGGGTCACCCCATGCCCCACCCGTACGTCCTCCTCTCCGCCGCCGTCTCCCTCGACGGCTACCTGGACGACACCGGCCCCGAGCGGCTCCTGCTCTCCTCCCCGGCTGACTTCGACCGGGTCGACGCGGTACGGGCGTCCGCCGACGCGATCCTCGTCGGCGCCGGCACGATCCGCGCCGACAACCCCCGGCTGCTGGTCAACTCGCCCGAGCGGCGCGCCGCGAGGACGGCGGCCGGAAAGCCGCGGTACCCGCTGAAGGTCACCGTCAGCGGCTCCGGCGACCTCGACCCGGCCGCCGCCTTCTGGCACACCGGAGGGGAGAAGGTGCTGTACACGACGGAGCGGGGGGCCGAGCGGGCCCGGGGCCGAGGGATCGCCGCCGACGTCGTCCCGCTCGGCGCCGACCTGCGCTGGCCCGCCGTACTGGAACACCTGTACGGCCAGTGCGGTGTGCGGCGGCTCATGGTCGAGGGCGGCGGGAGCGTCCACAGCCAGCTGTTGCGGGCCGGGCTCGCGGACGAACTGCACCTCGTCCTCGCCCCGCTGCTCGTCGGCGACCCGGCCGCGCCCCGCCTCTTCGGCCCCGGCGACTACCAGCGCGGCCGGCTCCGGCTGGTCGAGACCCGGCGGATCGAGGACGTCGTGCTCATGCGGTACGAGCCCACCGCCCCCGGCACCGGCAGCCACGCGTCCGCCGCCGACCGGCACTGGCTGGCGCTCGCCTGCGAGCTGGCGGCGCTGTGTCCGCCGTCCCGCACGGCGTTCAGCGTCGGCGCGGTCGTGGTCGCCGCCGACGGGATCGAACTGGCCCGCGGCCACTCACGGGAGGGGGACGATCCCGTGGCGCACGCCGAGGAGGCCGCCCTCGCCAAGATCGACGCCGCCGACCCGAGGCTGCCCGGCGCCACCGTCTACAGCAGCCTGGAGCCGTGCGCCCGCCGCGCCTCCCGGCCCGCGCCCTGCGCCCGGCTCATCCTCGACGCCGGGGTCCGCCGGGTGGTCACCGCCTGGCGGGAGCCCGACACGTTCGTCGCCGGCGCCGACGGCAGCGGGGTGCTGGCGGCGGCCGGGGCGGCTGTGCTCGTACTGCCCGAGTACGAGGCGCGCGCCAAGGAGCCCAACCGCCACCTCCTCGACTGACCCCCGCGACCGACTCGCCTCCCTGCGGCCGACTCGCCCCCTGTGGCCGACTCGCCTCCCTGCGGCCGACTCGCCCCCTGTGGCCGACTCGCCTCCCTGCGGCCGACTCGCCCCCTGCGGCCGACTCGCCCCCTGCGACCGACTCGCCTCCCTGCGGCCGACTCGCCTCCCTGTGGCCGACTCGCCCCCTGCGGCCGACTCGCCCCCGCGGCCGACTCGCCCCCTGTGGCCGACTCGCCCCTGTGGCCGACTCGCCTCCCTGCGGCCGACTCGCCTCCCCGCGGCCGACTCGCCTCCCTGCGGCCGACTCGCCCCCTGCGGCCGACTCGCCCCCGTGACCGACTCGCCCCCGCGACCGACGACTGACCCCGCACCGCCGATCGGCCCAACCCGTCCTGCGCCGCGCGCCCCCCGCGGGCACGCTGCCAGTGATCGACGACGCGGAGGTGGGCATGAGGGCAGCGGTACGCAGACGGGCGGCGGCGGCGCTGGTGGCGGCGGTGCTGGCCGTGGGGGCCGCCGCCGGATGCGGGCAGGAGTCCGGCCGGGCGATGGCGCGGGCGCTGCCCGCCGACGCGGAGTTCACCCACCCCGGTGTCCTGGTCAGCCGGGCCCAGCTGGACACCGTACGCAAGAACACCACCGCCGGGCGGCAGCCGTGGCTCAAGGCGTATCTGACCATGCGGGACAGCACGTACGGGTCGTACCGGCACACCGCGCGGCCGTTCGCCACCGTCCACTGCCCGGCCGGCGAGCAGGCCGGCCGGGGGTGCGAGGAGGAGCGCGAGGACGCCATCGCCGCGTACACGCAGGCCCTGCTGTTTGGGGTGACCGGCAAGCGGCAGCACGCGGTCAAGGCCCGGCAGATCATGGACGCCTGGTCCGGCAAGCTGAAGAAGCACACCGGGGCGAACGCCGGGCTCCAGGCCGGGTGGACCGCCTCCACCTGGGCGCGGGCCGCCGAGCTCGTCCGGCACACCCCGGGCGCCGGCTGGCCGGACGGCCGGGTGCGGCGGTTCGAGCGCATGCTGCGCACCGCGCACCTGCCCCGGCTGACCGAGGCGGTCCCCGACCACAACGGCAACTGGGACCTGATCGCCACCGACGGCGCGATCTCCGCCGCCGTCTTCCTGAACGACCACAAGACCTTCGACCACGCTCTGCGCCGCTTCCGGGACCGCGTCCCCGCCTACTTCTACCTGGAGAAGGACGGCAAGCTGCCGTTCACCCCGGCCGGCAGCAGCATCGCCACCCGCGAGCGGCTGGTCGCGTACTGGCACCAGCAGCAGACGTACAAGGACGGCGTCACCCAGGAGACCTGCCGCAACTTCGCGCACGTCGGCTACTCGGTCGCCGCCACCGCGCACATCGCCGAGACCGCCTGGCACCAGGGTGTCGACCTCTACGGCGAGGTCAAGGACCGGCTCAAGGCCACCCTCGCGCTGCACGCCCGGCAGCAGCAGGCGGACACGACGCCGAAGTGGCTGTGCGGCGGCGAGGTGGAACAGAACCTGGGGCCCGATCTGGAGGTCGCCCTCAACCACCTGGAGAACCGGCTCGGCGTCGCCGTGCCCGCCGCGCACAAGCTGGCCGCCCGCACCCGGCCGGCCGGCACCGACGACCTCTTCGTCTCCTGGGAGACCCTCACCCACGCCGAGAACCCCGGGCGCTGAGATACGTGTGTGCGGGCCGCCCCGAACATGGTCTATGCTGGTGACACACCGACGCGGGGTGGAGCAGCTCGGTAGCTCGCTGGGCTCATAACCCAGAGGTCGCAGGTTCAAATCCTGTCCCCGCTACTCAAGGCCGATGGCCGGGTCCCTTTCGAGGGTCCCGGCCATCGGTGCGTTCGGACTCCGCCATCGGTTGTCATCCGTACGGCCCCCCACCGCTCGCCGCCCGCCCCCGCGCCCGGAACCCTGGACGGGCGGGACGGGAAGCCGAGGCGGTGGTGGGAGGCGAGCGGTGCGGCCTGGTGACGTGGACGAGGGACCGTACGCCAGGGCCGGCGGCCGGCTGCCCGGCGACCCGGTGCCCGACCCGGGCCTCGGCGACGCCCCGGTGCCCGTACCGCCCGCCGGCGGCCGTCGGCGCCGCAGGTTCCGGCGCGGCGGCCGGACGACCCTGGTACGCCTGCTGCCCGTCCTGCTGATCGCCGTCGGCGCCATCTACGACCTGCTCACCCCCCGGTACTTCACCGCGGGCCCCCTGTACACCGCCGCGCCGCTGACCGCCGCCCCGCTCTACTCGCGGCGTGGCACCGTGCTCACCGGGGCGGTCACCGTGGCCGTCGTCATAGGGCTCCAGGTCGGCCTCGGCGTCGCGCACGAGGTCGACTCCATCACCGAGCTGGTCACCATCGCCGTGGTCGCGGTGCTCGCCGTCTTCGTCAACTCGCTGGTCCGCCGCAACGACGAACGGCTCGCCAGCGCCCGCGAGATCGCCGAGGCGGCCCAGCGCGCCGTACTGCCCGAGCCCGCCGAACGGCTCGGCGGCTTCGAGATCGCCGCCTGCTACGAGGCGGCGCAGGCGGACGCCTTCATCGGCGGCGACCTGTACGCGGTGCAGGACAGCCCGCGCGGCGTACGGATGATCGTCGGGGACGTACGGGGGAAGGGCATGGGCGCGGTCGCGGCCGTCGCCGTGGTGATCGGGGCGTTCCGGGAGGCCGCCGAGCAGGAGTCGACGCTGGAGGCGGTGGCCCAGCGGCTGGAGCGGGCGCTGGCCCGGGAGGGCACCCGGCGCGAGGGGCTGGACGCCTTCGAGGGGTTCACCACCGCCGTCCTCGTCGAACTCCCGCATGGCGACGGGGTGGTCCGCGTCGTCAACCGGGGCCATCCACCGCCCCTGCTCTGCTACGCCGACGGCAGCCTGCGCACCCTGAGCAGCCGGGACGCGGCGCTGCCGCTCGGCATGGGCGAGCTGGGCGTATGGCCGGACCGCGCGGAGGAGACCCCGTTCCCCGGCGGCGCCACCCTGCTGCTGTACACCGACGGCGTGACCGAGGCACGGGACGCCCGGGGCGAGTTCTACGATCCCCTCGCGCGGCTCGGCGGCCGGCGCTTCCGGCGCCCCGGGGACCTGCTGGACGTCCTCGCCGCGGACGTGCGGCGGCACTCCGGGGGCGGCATGGCGGACGACATGGCCCTGCTCGCCGTACGCCGGCCGGGGCACGGCGGTCACGAACGGTGACAGCGCGATCCCCCTCCGCATAACAACTGATATACCGTCAGGTTTAAAACCGGGCGCGGGGTGGTGGAGATGGGCACTGAGGGGCGGTCAACTCGCCCCGTTTTGGCCGGTCGTGCGGCCTTGGTTCCGGGTGGAAAGCTTAATGATCAAGAGGAACGGCTTGGAAAGAGTGGCCCGCTTCTATTAACGTTCGATAACGCAGCGCGGTCGTCCCAGCCGTCACAGAAGGCGGCTCCGTGCGCACGCGCCGAATCCCGTAAGGGAACCGGGGAACCACCACCTTGGGGTGAATCGGGCGTAAACGGTCGTGGAGACACGGCTCGTATACGCGCGTAGGAGACCTTCCCGCTCCGAACCCGTCAGCTAACCCGGTAGGCGGAGACGGAAGGAAAGGAGCACGCCCACGTGGCGTCCAACCGGCCTGCCCCCGAGGCCCCGCTCACGCCGAACCAGCCCGGCCCCGAAACCTTCGGCTACGGCGCCTTCCGCCCCGACGAGGGCCCGTTCGAGGAGTGGAACCCCACCGCGGACACCGTCCGTCCGGTGCGCGGCAAGCACCGGGTCGCCAAGCAGCGCGGCGGACTGGCCCGCAGCTCCACCGTCCTCGGCGTCGGTGTCATAGCCGCCGTCGGCGCCGGCGGCATGGCCAGCGCGCAGACCGGCAAGCCGCCGGTGTCGATCTCCATGCCCGATCTGCCGTCCGTCGGCTCGATCATCTCGGACGACGAGGAGCAGGCGGACGAGGGCTCGGCCACGCCGCTCAGCAGCATCGTCTCCGTCGCCACCGAGGACGACACCGAGCAGAGCGCCACCGCCGGCCAGGCGCTGGTCGGCCGGATCATGGCGCAGGCCGAGCAGCAGCAGAACCAGGTCGAGACGAAGGCCGCCGAAGAGGCCGCCGCGGCCGCCGAGAAGAAGGCCGCCGCGGCCGCCGCCGAGGCCGAGAAGGAAGCCGAGGCCAAGGCCGCCGCCGCCAAGAAGAAGGCGGAGGAGGCGGCCAAGAAGAAGGCCGAGGCGGAACGGCTCGCCGAGCTGGCCAAGCAGTACGCGCTGCCCACCTCCTCGTACACCATCACCTCCACCTTCGGGCAGGCCGGCGCCTACTGGTCCTCCGGCTACCACACCGGCCTCGACTTCGCCGCTCCCACCGGTACCCTCATCAAGGCCGTGCACACCGGCACCATCACCGAGGCGGGCTGGGCCGGTTCCTACGGCTACCGCACGATCCTCACCCTCGACGACGGCACCGAGCTGTGGTTCTGCCACCAGTCCTCGATCAGCGTCAGCGTCGGCCAGCAGGTCAACACGGGTGACGTCATCGGCCGGGTCGGCGCCACCGGCAACGTCACCGGCGCCCACCTCCACCTCGAGGTCCACCCGGACGGCGCCGCCTCCGGCATCGACCCGATGGCCTGGCTCCAGAGCAAGGGGCTCAATCCCTGATCGCCGGCCGCCTGGCCGCTGACCGCCGGGCGCGGTCGCGGACTCCGGTGGTCGCGGACTCCGGTGGTCCTGACGGCAACCCCCCGACGTCAGGGCTGCCGGTTCACGGACGGTGCGGGTGGAGGGCCGGGTGGGGCTGGTACGGCTGGTACGGGGGCCAGGGCAGCGCCACCGGGACCGGCGGCGCCGTGGTCCGGGCCGCGTGGTCCAGTGCCGGGCGGGCCGTCTCCCGGCGGCGCCACAGCTCGTGCAGCAGCTCCCGCTCCCGTACCGCGAAGTCGGCGCCCGCCCGGCCGCGGTGCGCCCGGTGCCGCAGGAACGCCAGTTCGGTAGCGGACGCCTGGTACTCCGCCACCGTCCGGGCCGCAGCCTTCCCGGCGTGCCGGCGGGCGTGGGCGCGGGCCAGGCGCCGGGCCCGCATCGAGCCGAGCGCGTACGGCTCCGCCGGGGCCAGCCAGCCGGCCGCCGCGTAGATGGGCAGCTCGGCGCGCACGGTGGCCAGTTCACGGTGCCGGGACCAGACGGCCAGCCAGGTCAGCAGGCCGAACACCGGGACCATGAACGCCGCGTACACGGCGAAGAAGCCGTACTCGCCGAGCGCCGAGGAGCCGTTCCACAGCGCGTGTGTGCCCATCGCGAGCAGCAGACCGGACAGCGGGAACAGAACGCGCCGGGCCCGGCGGTCCTCGCCGCGCAGCGCCGCGAGGCCGAAGCCGAGGCCGGTGAGCACCGTGAACAGCGGGTGCGCGAACGGCGACATGACGATCCGGACGAAGAACGTCGCCGCGGTGACGGAGGCGATGCCGCTGTCGCCGGTGAGCCGGTCGGTGCCGAACGCGTTGCCCAGGTAGAGGATGTTCTCGGTGAACGCGAAGCCGGTGGCGGTGACGCCGGCGAGCACCAGGCCGTGCAGCAGGCCGGTGAAGTCCCGTCTGCGGAAGAGGAAGACCAGCAGCACGGCGGCGGCCTTCGCGGACTCCTCCACCACCGGGGCTATCACCGTGCTGCCCCAGGTGTCCGCGCCGGCCGGGTCGGCGGTGGCCGTCGCTATCCAGCGGGTCGCGAAACTGTTGGCGACGATGGCGATCAGCGCCGCCGCACAGGCACCCCAGGCGAAGCAGAACATCTGGTTGCGCCAGGGGCCGGGGGCCACCCGGTCCAGCCAGCGGAAGGCGCCGAGCAGCAGCGGTACGGGCAGCACGGCGAGGCCGAGACCGACCAGGAAGCCCTCGGTGCCGGTCTGTTCGCGCACCAGGGCCAGGATGACCAGACCGCAGAGCGCGAGCAGGGCGGTCAGGGCGCCGCGGCGCACCCGGCTCCGCTGCCACCAGCGGAGCGCATCGGAGGAGGGCGGGGCCGGTGGGGGCGGGGTACTGGTGGCCACGGCATCGATCCTGACGAGACGGGGGCGCCGCCCGGGCTTCAGGCGCCGGTGGGGGGCTGGTCCTGGTGCTGGTGCCGATGCTGCACCTGGTGCGGTACGCGGCGGAAGAGCAGGTCGTTCACCACATGTCCCTTGTCCAGTCCCTGGCCCTCGAAACGGGTCAGCGGACGGTGCGCGGGACGGGGCGCGAAACCGCCGCCGGGCGCGGTGTTCTCGAACGCCGGGTGCTCCGTGAGCACCTCCAGCATCCACTGCGCGTACGGCTCCCAGTCGGTGGCGCAGTGCAGCACCGCGCCGGGTCTGAGCCGGGCCGCGGCCAGGTCCAGGAACTCCGGCTGGATCAGCCGCCGCTTGTGGTGCCGCTTCTTGGGCCACGGGTCGGGGAAGTAGACGCGCAGCCCGGACAGGGCGTCCGGGGCGATCATCTCGCGCAGCAGGATGACCGCGTCGCCGTTGGCCACCCGGACGTTGGTCAGCCCCTTCTGCTCGGCCAGCGCCAGCAGGTGGCCCTGGCCGGGGGTGTGCACGTCGACGGCGAGCACGTTGGTGCCCGGGTCGGCGGCGGCCATCTCGGCGGTGGCCTCGCCCATGCCGAAGCCGACCTCCAGGACCACCGGGCGGTCGTCGCCGAACAGCTCGGCGAGGTCCAGCACCCGCTGCCCGTCGATGTCCAGTCCCCAGCCGGGCCACAGCCGCTGGAGGGCGTCCGCCTGCCCGGCGGTGACCCGGCTGCGGCGGGGCTGGAAGCTGCGGATCCGCCGCTCGAAGTGGTCACCGGCGGGATCGGCCCGGGGACCGTCCGGGAAACGGGGCTCGCCCTTGCGGCGGGGCGGCCGGGGAGCTGCGGGGGTGGGGTGCGATTCAGACACAGTGGGACCGATTTTACGGGGGTGAGGGTCGGGCGGCGGCGGACGGGGCGGGGGCGACCCTGCCTGAAGCGACCGGGGCGGGGAGGGGGGCGTTCCCAACAAGTCGGGTCGGTCCCGCCGGGGGGAGGTCGGTCCGGGCGGGTCAGGTGGGCCCGAGCGCCGTGAGGGCCCGGTGGGCGACCTCGCGGCCGATGGGCAGCGCGGCGGTGGCGGCCGGGGACGGCGCGTTCAGCACGTGCACCGCGCGCGGTGTCTCCCGGATCAGGAAGTCGTCGGCCAGGGTGCCGTCCCGCAGCACCGCCTGGGCCCGGACCCCGGCCGGCGCCGGCACCAGGTCGTCCTCCGTCACCGCGGGCAGCAGCCGCCGCACCGCCGTGGTGAACGCCGCCTTCGACAGCGACCGGCGCAGCTCCCCCGCGCCGTGGCGCCAGTGTCTGCGGGCTATGTGCCAGGAGCCCGGCCAGGCCAGGGTGGCGGCCAGCTCGGCCGGCCGGACCGTGCCCCAGCCGTACCCCTCGCGGGCCAGCGCCGGCACCGCGTTGGGGCCGAGGTGGACGCTGCCGTCGATGGAGCGGGTGAGGTGCACGCCGAGGAACGGGAACGCCGGGTCGGGCACCGGATAGACCAGGCCGCGCACCAGCTCCGGGCGGGCCAGCTCGTAGTACTCGCCGCGGAACGGGACGATCCGCATCCCCGGGTCGTCGCCGGTCAGCCGGGCGATCGCGTCGCAGTGCAGCCCGGCGCAGTTGACCAGCACCCGGCCGCGGACCACGTCCCCGGCCCGGGTGCGCACCGCGACGCCTAGCTCCGGGCGCCGGTCCACCCGCAGTACCTGGGTGCCGTACCGGATCTCCGCGCCGGACGCCTCGGCGAGCTGCCGGGCGACGGCGACGTAGTCACAGGTGCCGGTGGTGGCGACGTGTATGGCGGCCAGGCCGCGCACCTCCGGCTCGTACGCGGCGATCTGGGCCGGGCCCAGCTCCCGTACCGGTATGCCGTTCTCCCGGCCGCGCTGGACCAAGGCGTGCAGCCGGGGCAGCTCGGCGCGGTCGGTGGCGACGATCAGCTTGCCGGTGACGGCGTGCGCGATGCCGTACTCGGCGCAGAACTTGACCATCTCGGCGGCGCCGCGCACCGCGAACCGGGCCTTCAGCGAGCCGGGGCGGTAGTAGACACCGCTGTGGATCACTCCGCTGTTGCGGCCGGTCTGGTGGCGGGCCGGGCCCGGCTCCTTCTCCAGGACCGTGACCCTGGTGCCGGGCGCGGCGCGCGAGATCGCGTACGCCGTCGACAGGCCGACGATCCCGCCGCCGATCACCAGCACGTCGCAGTCGTACGCGTAAGCGCTCATCGGTCGCGCCATCGGTCGCGTCATCGGCCGCGCTATCGATCTCGCCATCGGTCGCACCTGCTCCACCTCCCGGGTTCGATAGTGCACTGCGCCACTGACAACGCCCTCAAACCCGGGAACCGCGCTCCGGTCGGGCCGGGGTCAGGCCGGGGCCATCAGCAGCGGGCGGGCCCGCTCGCGCAGCTCCACCACGCGCGGCTCGTCGCCGTAGGGCTCCAGCCGGTGCAGGAGGTCCTTGACGTACTCCGTGGTGCGGGCGGACGAGATCCGCCCCGCCACCTCCACCGCGCGCACGCCCTGCTCGCAGGCCGCGTCCAGGTTGCCCGACTCCAGCTCCGCGACGGCCGAGACGACGAGCCGCAGGCCGTGGCTGCGGACGAACTCCTCCGTGGGTTTGGACAGCGCCTGCTCGGTGAAGCGGCGCACCTGGCGGGGCGCCTTCAGATCGCGGTAGCACTCGGCGGCGTCGGCGGCGAACCGGTCGTAGGAGTAGAAGCCGAGCCAGGGCGGGTCGTTGTCGCCCGGACGGGCCCGCTCCAGCCAGCTCTCGGCCGCCTTCAGCGCCCCGCCGGCCGCGTGCGCGTCGCTCGCCCGCGCGTGTGCCCGTGCCTCGACCAGCCGGAAGAAGCTCATGGTGCGGGCGGTCGCCAGGCCCCGGTTGCGCTCCAGGGCCGCCTGCGCGAGGTCGACGCCCTCGTCGCCGAAACCGCGGTAGGTCGCCTGGAGCGACATCGATGCCAGGACATAGCCGCCGAGCGGGACGTCGGCCGCCGCGCGGGCCAGCCGCAGGGCCTGGATGTAGTAGCGCTGGGCGGCCTCCTGCTGGCCGGTGTCGAACGCCATCCAGCCGGCCAGCCGGGTCAGTTCGGCCGAGGCGCCGAACAGGGCCCGGCCGACCTCGTCGGAGTAGGCGCCCAGCAGCAGCGGGGCGGCCTCCACCCGCAGACACTCCGGAACCATCGACGAACGCCAGTCGCCGCCGCCGTACTTGGAGTCCCAACGGCGCGCGTCCTCGGCGGCCTCCCGCAGTTTGCGCACATCGCTGTGGCCGACTTTGAGCGGTGCGCCGGAGCCCTCGGCCGGGCTCGCGTCGCGCGCCACCGACGTGTCGGCCGGGGTTATCAGCCAGCGCGAGGCGGGCGTCGCGTACGCGCTGACCGCGAACGAACCGGCGAGCGACTGCCATATGCCACCGGAACCGGCGCGCCGGCCGGCCAGGTCGAGCCGGTACAGCTCGGTCGCCGTGCGCACCGCCTGGCCGACGTCCCGGGGGAAGGCGAGGCCGACCTCCGGGGCGGGATCCGCGTCCGCCAGGCCGATCTCGTGCAGCGGCACCGGGCGGCCCAGCTTCTGGCCGATGGCGGCGGCGATGAGGTGCGGAGCCGCACCTTGCGGCACCATTCCCTTCGACACCCAGCGCGCCACCGACGTCTTGTCGTAGCGAAGAGTCAGGCCCCGCTGTGCGCCAAGGTCGTTGACGCGACGCGCGAGTCCCGCGTTGCTGATTCCCGCGAGGGCGAGAACGGCGCCGAGTTTTTCGTTCGGCCCGCGTTGCTCCCTGGACATGCGCCACCCCTCGACACAGACGGCTGCCGCGCTGGCATAACCACGCGGCATTCGTAAACCCAGCGTAGTTCGCCGCATCCCAAGCGTTAAGAGGCATTGTTCCGGATGGCGGGATTGTGGTCCGTACTGAAGTGCGGAGTCTGTACGGACTGTTGCCGTGTGCTCCCGATGTGTGGCCGTGCGCCCGTCCGTGCGCTCTGGTCCGGCCATCGGGGGAGCGGTTCCATGGGTCCTGCGTGGGTCGGCCCGCTGTACTGGATCCAGTGGGCTGGGGGACACCGTCGCCTCATATCCCCGCGGGCGGCGGACCGGTCCGGGAGGCGTGTTCCGTCTCCCGGACCGTACGTGGTCCGGTGTCGCGCAGGGCCGGTGCGGGCGTGTACGGAGCGTGTTCGAACGTGGTCTTGGCTTTGTGATTTGGCTGAAAATAAGCCCCGACCGTTTGTACGTACTACCGCTCCCACCACGGTACTTGAGGGCGCGTTGGGTGTCCTTGGGGCGCGTAGTGGGGGCGCATTCACGTCGCCGATACTCCCCCGGGGGTGCGGCGCGGACGTCTCGTGAGGGCGTGCCGAGGGCATACCGACGGTGTGGCCGCGCAGGTGTGAGCGGCTCCGCCGACGCTCTGGCGCGCGCCCTTCATGGCAGCATGGGGAACCAGTTCGTACGGTGCACTGGTTTGTCCACAGGCTGTGGAGGCGTCGATGCGGTGGTTGGTGGGGTGGAGCAGCGCCGCCGCGGGAGTAGCGGGAGCCCTGGGAAACGGCGCGACAGCCGGCGCCACCGGGTACGACGGTGAGACCGTGCACCCCGTGGGCTCCCAACTCCTGTGGGGCGACCCCGATCCGCTGTGGGCGGTCGGCGACTGGCGCCCCGACGAGGTGCGGGTGGTCAGCGCCGACCCGGGGACCCGGATCGCCGTACTGGGCCTCTGCGGGGCCAGCGACGAGCAGTTGCGGGTCGCGCTGTTCGCCGCGCGGGGCGGGGCGCTGCGGCATCTGACCGCCTGGTCCGGGAGTTACACGGCCGTCGTCCAGGTGGGGCGGCGGATCACGGTCTGCGGCGACCTCGCGGGCGCCCGGCCCGTCTTCCACACCCCCTGGGCGGGCGGCACCGCCTACGCGACCGCCGCGCTGCCGCTCGCCGACCTGGTCGAGGCGAACCTCGACTTCCCGTACCTGGCCGCGCTGCTCGCCGCTCCGGACGTACCGGCGGCGCTGGACGACGCGACCCCGTACGACGGCGTGAAACGCGTTCCGCCGGGGCATGCGCTGGTGCTGCGCGCCGGGGCGCGGGAGATCGCCGGGTACGAGCCGGTGGCCTCGCTGGCGGTGGCGGCGCCGCCGGCCGACCCCGACAGCGCGGTGGACGGCGTACGGGACGCGCTGGTGGAGGCGGTACGGACCCGGCTCGCGGCGCCCCGGCACGTGCCCGGCAACGGGATCGACCCGGGGCCGGTGCCCGGCATGGGGCCGGCCGAGCGGCGGGCGGCGCGGGGCATGCCGGTGCCGGGGATCGGGGCGGACCTGTCCGGCGGGCCGGCCTCGGGGACGCTGGCGCTGCTGGCGGCGGGGCTGCCGGGGATGCCGGGGACCGTGCTGGGGCACGGCACGGGGGCGGGCGAGCGGCTGCTGGCCGTCACCTTCAACGACCTGGCCGTCGGCGGGCGCGAGGCCGAGCTGGAGCGGGCGGGAGCGCTGGCCGCCAACCCGCGGCTGCACCACGTGGTGGTGGCGGGCGGCGCGGAGACCCTGCCGTACGCCGAGCTGGACGGGCCGCTGACCGACGAACCGGCGGCCGGCCTGGTCTCGGTGGCGCGGCACCGGGCGCGGCTGGCGGCGGGCAGCGCGGACCACTTCACGGGGTACGGGGCGCGGCAGGTGCTGGACGCGCACCCGGCGCGGCTCGCGGATCTGCTGATGGACCGCCGGCGGCGGCATCTGGTGCGGCCGGTCGCTGCGCTGGCCAAGGCGGACGGCTCGGTGGGGTCGGTGATGGTGCCGGCCCGGGTGTACGGGGCGGCGCGGCGGCTGTCGCGGACGCCGTACCGGGACGGGCTGGACGGGCTCGCGGCGCAGTTGCGGGGGCTGCGCGGGCGGGAGGCCGACCTGGCCGAGCCCGGGGACGGGACGATGGGCGCGGTGGACGCGTCGCTGGCCGCGCTGAGCTGGGGCAGACCCGGGCCGGCGGCGCGGTGGCTGACCGGGGAGGCGCTGGCTGAAGTATCGGTTCGTCTTCAGGCGGGGGCGCAGCGGTCGGCGGTGGGGCCGGGGCAGCGGCCCGGTGACTTCCGGGCGCGGGCGGCGCTGGCGCGGCAGGCGGCGGAGGTACGGGTGCTGGAGCAGGCGGCGGAGATCCGCTCGCAGCGGCTGCACACGCCGTTCCTCGACAACCAGGTGGTCCGGGCCTGCCGGGCGCTGCCGGAGGCGCTGCGGGTGCGGCCGGGGGCGCGGGCGGCGATCCTGCGGACGGTGCTGGAGGGGGCCGGGGTGCGGGAGGTGCCGGGGGGCTGGGGCACGCCGACACAGGCGATGGCGACGACGACGGCGCGGGCCGGGCTGCGGGGGGCGGCGGACGCGCTGATGGAGGTGTTCGACCGGCCGCTGCTGGCGGAGGCGGGGCTGGTGGAGGCGAGGGTGGTACGGAAGGCGGTGCGGGGGGCCGCGGCGGGGGAGGCGCTGCCGCTGGACGGGCTGGCGGATCTGGTGTCGCTGGAGCTGTGGCTGGGGCGGCTGCTGGCACGCCGGGGGACCTGCTGGACGGGGACGCCGGCGCGGGCGCGGGCGGTGCCGGGGGGGATCGCGCCGTTGCGCGGGGCGTTGGCCTCCGGCGGTTGAGCGGGGCGCCTGCGGCGGCCTGCGCGGGTTCGGTGGGGGTGCGCGTTGCGCCCTCGGTTTGGTGGTGGGTCGGGGCCGGGGTGGGGGGTGTCCGTCCTCGGAACGGCGCGGAATGGGTCTTCTACGGGGGTGAACCGGGTCGACGCGCCAACCGCTGCGGGCGGACACCCCCCCACCCCGTCCCCTTCTCGCCGCGGGCGACTGCGGGTACGTACCCGCCCAACCGCGGGCAATCGTGCCTCCCCCAGTGCCTGAACGGCCTGGGAGGTACCCCCAGGGCGGCACGGGTGGGCGCGGCGGCACCCGGCCAGCGCCGGGTCGCGCCACCCCCTCCGTCAGCCGGCGGCACCCCGGCCGCGCCCGGTCGCGCCACCACCCCTACGTCAACTCACGCACACGTCACCTCACGCGCACGTGAACCGCGACTCCACCCAGTCCGCCAACGCCAGGTTGTCGAACGCGCGCTGCGGCTCCACGACCAGCCGTACGGACGTCCGGCCCGCGATGTCCACATGCACCGGCACCGCCGCATCCCCGCCCTCGACCACAGCCGACTGCCACAGCTGAACCCCGTCCGCGTGGACCGAGAACCGGACCTTGCCCAGCTTCATGGTCATGTCGTCGACGCCGACCAACGCGTCGTAGGACGTGCAGGAACGGTTCAGGTCGATGGTGACGGAGGAACGGCCGTGCACGGTGACCCCATGGGCGTACCGCCGGCCCGCGATCTGCGGCCCCGACCGCTGCCACGCCCAACTGCTCTCCCCCGTCCGCATCTCCGGCTCACTCCCGGCCCCGGCGATGTCGTACGACAGCTCGCTCCACTGGTACACGGCCGGCACCGGCGTGGGAGTGGGCGTAGGCGTAGGGGTAGGCGTGGGCCTGGGGGTCGGGCTCGGGCTCGCGGGAGGCGTGGGTGTGGGGGTGGGGGTGGGTGTCGGGCTCGGCGTACGAGTGGGCGTCGGTGTCGGGGACGGCGAACGCGATGGTGCCGGTGAAGGAGACGTGGGCCGCGGCGCCGGTTCCGCAGGATCGGGTGTCGGCTCCGCCGGCCGGACCACCGGCGCGGACCGGGAAGGCGCCGCCTCCGGCTCCGCCTTGTCGTCGGGCGCGTTGCCGGCCAGCGCCATCACCACCGCCGCGACGGCCACCGCCAGCACGCCCGCCGCGATCCCCGCCTTCACCGGCGCACCGAGCCCCTCGGACGCCGCCGCACCCCCGGACGACGTACCGCTGGAGGCCGCCGCCGCCCCGGCCGCCCCCGCTCCCGCCCCGCCGGCGATGATCCCGGCCGCCTTGGCGTACCCGGCCGCTCCGAACCACCCGATGACCGCGACCGGCACGACGCCGGGAATGCCGCCGGCGACCTCCTGGATCTGGCTGGCGGCCAGCCGGCACTTGGCGCACTCGGCCAGATGCTTGCGCAGCCCCCGTTCGGCCCGGGTGCGCAGCCTGCCGCGCGCGTAGGTGCCCAACTGGTCGGCGTACCGGGCGCACTCCTCGTCGCCGGCCAGCGCGTCGCTGACGTGGGCCTGGAGATACGCTTGCTTCAGGCCCTCCCGGGCCCGGCTGGCCAGCACCCGCGTGCCGTTGGCGTCCAGACCGAACAGCGTGGCCACCTGGCTCGGCGACTCGTCCTCGATCTCGGTGTGCCACAGCACGGCCTGCCACCGCTCGGGCAGCGAACGGAACGCCCGCACCGCCATGGACTGCTCGGCCTCGTGCAGCGCCCGTACGTCCGCGCCCAGTTCGAGCGTGTCGTCGTCCGCGGCCGGTGCCGGACGGGCCGACTGCGCGGCGAACACCGCGAAGTCGTCGACCAGTTGCTCGCGCCGGGCCGACCGCGTCCAGCCGGCGGCGACCCGCCGGACGCTGGTGAGCAGGTAGGCGCGGACGGCGTACTCGGGTCCGGAGCCGCCGCGCACCGCCTGCAGCACCCGGGCGAAGACCTCGGCGGTCAGGTCGTCCGCGGTGTCGGCGTCCCGGCAGCAGGTACGGGCGTAGCGCCGCACCGCGTCCGCGTGCCGCCGGAACAGCTCCTCGTAGGCCGTGTCGTCGCCCGCGCGCAGCCGGTCGATCAGCTCGGCGTCGGACGGCGGCAGCTCGCGCGGCGGCGGCAGCACGCTGTCGCCGTACGGATGCCACTGGGCCGGGACCGCCTCCTGGGGGACGGCGGCCGGCCCGCGCCGACCGGGCACCTGCGACGGACCCTCGGACTCCGCGTCCCCGTCACCGGGTGCGCCGCTCCGCCTGTCAACGTTCATCGCGGTAAGCCCCCGCTGCCTGCCCGTCCGGATCAAACACCGGGTCAGCGTGTCACAGCGGCTTTCGGGCAGGAACGGGCGGTACGGAGCATCACTCGTCCGTGGGAATCACGTACGGATGAGTGTGCGCGGACGCCGGTACGGGAAAGCTCGCACACCGCACCGATCAGCTCCGGCAGGCGCTCCCGGCCGCCGCCGGCCGATCCGGCCAACGTGCCGTCCGCCGATTCCGGCCGCCGGCCCGCCCAGGAGCACCGCCGCGTCACAGCGGCCGCGACCGCAGTCCCTCCAGCAGGATGTCCAGCAGCCGCGCCGACGCCGCCGCCTGCTGGGCCGCGTCCGGCAGTGAGGGTGCTGCCGTGGCTATGACCAGCAGGACGTCGGAGACCGACACGTCCGGTCGCAGTTCACCCGCCGCGCGGGCCCGGTCCACGAGCCGGCCGACGACCTCCAGCAGCGCCGCGGCGCCCGTGTCGTCGTCCAGGGACACGGTCACCTCGTCCACCGGCTGCTCCGGCACCAGCCGCAGCTCACCGGAGCCCGCCTGGAGCCGCTGCGGCGGCACCCGGTGCGCACCGGCCGGACCGTCGTCGACGGGCTCGTCGGCCACGCCCACCCGCAGGACCTGCGGCGGCAGCAGCCGGCCCGCGCCGGACGCCACCGACGTCCGCAGGAACCGGGAGAGCGCCGACCACGGCTCGTCCTCCTGCCCGAGCGCCGCCCGGGCCTGGTCGGTCAGCCGCGTCGTCTCCTCCTCGGCTATCCGGCGCACCAGCACGTCCTTGCTGGGGAAGCGCCGGTACACCGTCCCGACCCCGACCCGGGCGCGCCGCGCCACGTCCTCCATCGGCGCGCCGTATCCCAGCTCGCCGAACACCTCACGTGCCGCGCGCAGCACGTGCTCCAGATTGCGCTGAGCGTCCACGCGCAGCGGCGCCGACCGCGCACCGTCCCCGCGTCCACCCGTCGTCGCGCTCATCGTGCCGCCGGCGGCGACAGCGGAGGCGGACGGCCAATGAGAATTCTGAACATGCATAGACAATCCCCCGGTAATGACGTCTCCCCCCGGAGACACTCCCCGTCATCGGAAGCCGGAGCGTGTGCGGAACAGGCCGCTGTCCGGGCCGCCCGTCGCGGACCCGATGAGCGCATCCCCCTACACTCCGTCGTGACGAACATAGTTGAGTGGGAGTCAATTCAGAAGGGGCAGGTTCCGCACGGAGCGCACCCCGATCGGAGTACGGGTCCGAAACGCCCCCGATGATCCCCTTGCGGGCTCCGGTCGCACCCCTGTTGACCTGCGAACCTGTCCCGGCCCATGCCGAATCGGCCAATGCTGTCCACCGTGGATCCGCGGTCATACGAATTGCCGGGCCTGTGGACAAACTCCAGCGCCGGGTGCGTCATGGGGTGGTGAAGGAACGTGCGCGCATTCTCGTTGTCGGCGGCGGCTACGTCGGGATGTACACAGCCCTGCGCCTGCAACGGAAGCTGAAGGGCGAACTGCGGCGGGGCGAGGCCGAGATCACCGTCGTCACGCCCGATCCGTACATGACGTACCAGCCGTTCCTGCCGGAGGCGGCGGCCGGTTCGATCTCCCCGCGCCATGTCGTCGTACCGCTGCGCCGGGTCCTCGGCCGCTGCCGGGTCGTCGTCGGCGCGGCCGAGTCCGTCGACCACGCCCGCCGCACCGCCGCCGTCACCACCCTCGCCACCGCGCAGGAGGGCCGCGGCCCGCACCGGGTCGGCTACGACGAACTCGTCCTCGCCCCGGGCTCCGTCTCCCGCACCCTGCCGGTCCCCGGCCTCGCCGACCACGGCATCGGCTTCAAGACCCTCCAAGAGGCCATCGGCCTGCGCAACCACGTCATCGAGCAGATGGACATCGCCTCCTCCACCCGCGACCCCGAGCTCCGCGACGCCGCCCTCACCTTCGTCTTCGTCGGCGGCGGCTACGCGGGCGTGGAGGCGCTCGGCGAACTCGAGGACATGGCCCGCTACGCCGTCCGCTACTACCACAACGTCGACCCCGACGACATGAAATGGATCCTGGTGGAGGCGACCGACCGGGTGCTGCCGGAGGTGGGGGAGGAACTGGGGCGGCACACGGTCACCGAACTGCGCCGCCGCAACATCGACGTACGCCTGAAGACCCGCCTGGAGTCCTGCGCCGACCGGGTCGCCGTCCTCAGCGACGGCGCCCGCTTCCCCACCCGTACGGTCGTCTGGACGGCCGGCGTCAAACCCCATCCGCTGCTCGCCGCCACCGACCTGCCGCGCACCGCGCGCGGACGGCTGAAATGCACCCCCCAGCTGGCCGTGGAAGGCGCACCGCACGCGTGGGCGGCCGGCGACGCCGCCGCCGTCCCCGACGTCACCGCCGGCGCGACCGGTCGGGAATGCGCCCCCAACGCACAGCACGCGCTCCGCCAGGCCAGGGTCCTCGGCGACAACATCGCCCACGCCCTGCGCGGCGAACCCCTGGAGACCTACGCCCACGAGTCCGCCGGTTCGGTCGCCTCCCTCGGCTTCCACCAGGGCGTCGCCCAGGTCCACGGGCGCGGAGTGAAGGGATACCCGGCCTGGTTCCTGCACCGCGCCTACCACCTCAGCCGCGTCCCCACCGTCAACCGCAAGGCGCGCGTACTGGCCGAATGGGTACTCTCCGGTCTCTTCAGAAGAGAGATCGTCTCGCTCGGTTCACTCGAACATCCCCGAGCGGAGTTCGAACTCGCAGCCGGGGGAATCCCTCCCCAAGACCCCCCGGGAGACCCGAAGGGGTAGTCCTGACCGGACCCAGGAACTCCACCGGCCGGCCCGGCGTCTGACGGATGTCGGCCCGGTCGGCACCCTGCCAGACTGGCCCACACCACCACGGGCGGGCCGCCGCTCACCCCCGCGCGGCCCCCGGGGCCCCGGCCGGTTCCGGTGCCGGCCGCCGACGACTACCCGAGGCAAGGATTCGTGAACTTCACGCGCTGGAGCGCCCGGCTCCCCGGAACGCAGCGCCGCGCGGCAGCGCGGACGGACACCACGGTCTCCGCGGACCGGCGGGGCGAGAGCCGGGCGGAGACCTCCGTGCCCGCCGCCCGCGTCGAACAACTGACCGACGAACCCCCTCCCGTACCGGCCGTCGACGACCTCCCGGTCCGCGACGTCCTCGACCGCGTCCCGGCCCTCGTCGCCCTGGTGCACGGCCCCGACCACCGCATCGCCTACGTCAACGACGCCTACACGGCGGCCTTCGGCGTCCGCCCGCTGGGCGAACGGGCCCGAGCGGCCCTCCCGGAACTCGCCGAACTGGGCCTCTTCCCCCTCCTCGACCAGGTCCAGCGCAGCCGCCGCCCCCGCACCCTCAAGTCCCGCAAGGCCCCCGACGGCCGCTCCTACACCTTCACCTGCACCCCCGTGACCGAGGGCAGCGACAGCGGCGTCCTCGTCTTCGCCACCGACGTCACCGACCACGCCGAGGCCGCCGAGCGGCTGCGGGCCAGCGAGCGCAGCCAGCGCGAGACCGCCGTCACCCTCCAGCGCTCCCTGCTCCCGCAGGAACTGGAGGAACCCGACGACCTCCGCATCGCCGCCACCTACCACCCGGGCGGCACCGAGGCCGCCGTCGGCGGCGACTGGTACGACGTGATCACCCTCGGCGGCGGCCGCACCGCCCTGGTCATCGGCGACGTCATGGGCCGCGGCGTCCGCGCCGCCGCCGTCATGGGCCAGCTGCGTACGGCGGTCCGGGCCTACGCCCGCCTGGACCTGCCCCCGCACGAGATCCTCCAGCTCCTGGACGGCCTGGCCGCCGAGATCGACGCCAACCAGATCGCCACCTGCGTCTACGCCATCCACGACCCCAACGAGGGCCGCCTGGTCTACGCCTCCGCCGGCCACCTGCCGATCCTGGTCCGCGACGAGAACGGCACCGTCCACCGCGCCGACGAACCCACCGGCCCGCCGCTCGGCACCGGCGGCTGGATCCACGCCTCGGGCTCCATCCCCCTCACCCCCGGCTCCACCGCCGTCCTCTACACCGACGGCCTGGTCGAACGCCGCGACCAGGACCTCGACGAGGGCATCGCCGCCCTGGAGCGCGCCCTGGCCGGTGCCCGCGGCACCCCGCAGGTGATCTGCGACCGCCTGGTCCGCTCGGCGGGCGTCACCCCCGAGCACGACGACGATGTCGCCGTCCTGGTCCTCCAGCACCCGGCGCGCACCGGCCCCGAACACGACCTCTTCCGCAACGCCGCGCTGGAACTGCTCGGCGGCGTCGAGGCCGCCCCCCGCGCGCGTGCCTTCGCCTCCGGCGTCCTGACCAGCTGGCGGTTCCCCACCGAACTGCACGACCTCGGCGTGCTGGCCGCCAGCGAACTGGTCGCCAACTCCCTCCAGCACGGCACGCCCCCCATGCGGCTGCGCCTGCGCCGCACCGACCGCCGTCTGATCATCGAGGTCACCGACGGCGACGACCACCTGCCCAGACGCCGCCGCGCGGAACCGGCCGACGAGTCCGGCCGGGGCATCGCCATCGTCGCGACCATCGCCTCCGGCTGGGGCAGCAGACGCACCCCGGGCGGCGGCAAGGCGGTCTGGTGCGAGTTCGCCCTGCCCCGCCCCTGACGGCCGCTACGCCTCGGCGGGCGCCGCCGACTCGGCGGCCGACGCCCCGCCCTGCCGCACCACCCGGCTGGCCCGCAGCAGCCACGGCCGGTCCTGCACCGCCGTGAGCCGCCGCCCCAGCCGCACCGCCAGCACGCTCATCAACAGCGAGAACAGCAGGAACACCACGACGTACGGTCCGGGCAGCGCCGCCGCCAGCGGCCCGCCCACCGCCGGCCCGACCGCCAGCGCGAGCTGCTTCACCAGCGCGAAAGCGGAGTTGTACTGCCCCGCCATCCCCTCCGGCGCCAGATCCGCGACCAGCGGCACCAGCGTCGGCGACAGCAGCGACTCCCCCAGCCCGAACAGCGCGTACGTCGAGATGAACGCGGCCGTCGCCATGGACTGGCTGCCGTGCCCCAGCCCGGCGTACCCGGCCACCGCCCACGCCACCGCCCAGATCAGCCCGACCGCGGCGATCACCCGCGACCGCTTGCGCCGCTCCACGAACCGCAGCACCGCGAACTGCGCGACGACGATGGCGAGGGTGTTCGCCGCCAGCGCCGTCCCCAGCGCGGACGTCGAGATCCCGGCCGCCGCCACGCCGTACGCGCTCAGCCCCGACTCGAACTGCCCGTAGCAGGCGAAGAACAGCACGAAGCCCAGCACCAGCAACTGCACCATCGCCCGGTTGCCCAACAACTGCCGCCGGCTCCCCCTGGCGCCCGCGGGCGCCTCGGCCCCCCGGGGCGCCCGCTCCATCCGCACCGTGGCCAGCACACCGACCAGCACCAGGAACATCGCCGCCTCGATGGCGAACAGCAGGGTGAACGACGCGGGGCTGGACGTGTCGACGAGATGCCCGCCGATCAGCCCGCCGATGCCGAGCCCGAGGTTCTGGAGGAAGAACTGCGTGGCGAACGCCCGCGACCGCGTCTCGGCCGTCGAGCAGTCCACGATCATCGTCGCCAGCGCCGGCTGCATCACGGCCTGCCCCGCCCCCAGCAGCGCGGCGGACGGCAGCACGGTCGCCGCCTGCCCGGACACCCCGAGGCTCAGCGCCCCGAGCGCGGCGACGACCAGAGCGGCGAGCAGCACCGGCAACGGACCCCGCCGGACGATCGCCCGCCCGGCGAACGGCAGCACGATCAGCGCCGCCACCGCGAACACGGCGAGCACGAGGCCCGCCGTCACGGAACCCAGCCCCCGCACCTGCGCCACATAGACGTACAGGTAGGGGACGGTGAAACCGAGCCCGAACGCGCTGAGCGCGTTGCCCACATGGATCCGGCGCATCGCAGCGCCCATCGCCCTGGTCACGTTCACCTCTCTTAGCAGTGAAGACTTAGATCCTAAACTTCGAAGCTAAAGACTATATTCCGAAGGACTTCAAGGCAAAGCTCCGCCGTGCCATACTGCGACCCATGGGCGACACCTCAGCTGCCGGAGAGCCGACGCTCGACGAACAGATCGCGGCCTACCAGCGCGAGTTCCAGGACCTCGACCCCCAGGTCGAGAAGATCGTGTCGGCCCTGTCCCGGCTGAACCGCCGGATGAACGTCGCCTACGGCCGCCAGACCGCCGACCTCGGCATCAGCAACGCCGACTGGGAGGTGCTCAAGGCCCTCGTGCTGTCCGGCGCCCCGTACCGGATGGGCCCGGGCGACCTCGCCAAGCGCCTCGGCCTCACCCCGGCCGCGATGACGCACCGCATCGACCGCATGGTCACCGAGGGTCTGGTCACCCGGGACCGCGACGAGTCCAACCGGGTCCGTGTCATCGTCGAGCTGACCGGCACCGGACGCGAGAAGTGGCTGGAGGTCATGCGCCTCGCCTCGGTCTTCGAGGAGGACCTGCTCCAGGACCTCTCTCCCGACGAGCGGACCGCCCTCGGCGAGGTCCTCACCCGCATCCTGCGCAGGGTGGAGCACGACCAGCCGGACGCCGGCGGCCGGCTCAGCGACCTCGACTAAAGAGGTTGACAGGGAAGGACAGGGGAGGCTTGACAGCCGCCCGCCCGATCCGTAAAGTTCTTCGGGTTGCCGCAGCGCCGTAACGGTCCTGTGGCAGCACTTCCGCCGCATCAGCGGCACTCACTCCACCAGCACGACCTTCCCCCGGGAACGATTTCGGCATGCCCGAATTGAATTCCCACTCCGATTTTGGAATCGGGGAGCCGGTCCGCTAAGGTTTGAGACGTCGGAACGGCCCAAACAGCCGGGAAGACAAGCCCGCCGACTGGGAATCAGGCCCGAAAGGATCTGATAGAGTCGGAACCGCCGGAAAGGGAAACGCGGAAGCGGAAACCTGGAA
>NZ_JBQOUX010000098.1:0-28962 GCF_052216785.1 Streptomyces sp. JW3
CGGCGGAAAGATCGTCGCGAGCCGGACAGCGGGCAGCAAGGCGCGTGATCGCTTACACCACTTCGCGGGACGCGACCGGGACATGCCTTGTGGAGGGTGGATGTCTGACATCTGGCCGCGGAAGCCGCGGGACTGGCAGTCGAAGGCATTCGGCGAGTACGTGGCCCGTCTGCGTCAGGACTATCTCGCCGCCGTGTGCCCGGGAGCCGGCAAGACCGTCTTGGCTCTCGCGGTTGCGAAGTACCTCCTGCAGCAGGGCAAGGCCAAAAAAGTCGTCGTCGTCTCTCCGACGGAAGCGCTGACCCGTCAGTGGTGCGACAAAGCGGCCGAGTTCGGTATCTCCCTGGACCCCGACACCAACCTGAGGTCCCCCTTCCAGCACCCGCGCCAGTTCGTCGGTGTATCAGTGACCTACCAGGCGGTGGCTGCCTCGGGAGCCGCCCAAGGGCTGTGCAACGCCCTGAACATCCACAGCACTTTCGTCATCCTGGACGAGGTCCACCACACCGGAGAGCGCAAGGCCTGGGGCGACGCGGTACTGAAGGCGTTCGAACTCGCGCGCCACCGGTTGCTGCTCTCAGGCACCCCGAAACGCTCCGACACCGCCAAGATCGCCTTCGCCACGTACGCCACGGGCCCGGACGGGAAGGAGCGCATCCACCGTGACTTCACCTACGGCACCGGTCGCGGCGTGCGCGACTTCGTCATCCGCCGCACCGACTGCCGCTTCTATGACGCCGAAGTCAAAGAAGTGCCCTTTGGCGAAGAAGTAGCCGTCAGCCGCAACCTGTCCGAAGCGCTCAGACGCGACGACGTCTCCGACATGCTGCGCGCCGTGATGGCCCCCGACAGCGGATGGCTCTATGAGCTGATGAAATCGGTGCACAAGGAACTGTCGGCGATCCGCCGGACCGTGCGCGACGCCGGCTGCCTCATCCTCGCCGACGACCAGGACAAGGCCAAGGCCTACGCCGACGTCATCAAGCGGGCCACCGGCTGCGACGCGACCGTGGTCATCAGCGAGGACGGGGAGGCCAAGGACAAACTTGAAGCCTTCTCGGCAACCCGCGACCCGTACATCATCGCTGTCCGCATGGTGTCCGAGGGCGTGGACATTCCCCGGCTGCGCGTGCTCGTCTACCTGACCCGCACCAAGACGGAACTCTTCTTTGCTCAAGCCACCGCCCGCGTCGTGCGCATCTCCGATCCACGCGACACCGACCCTGCCGTCATCTTCATGCCGTCCCTGCCGGTGCTGCGGGAACTCGCCCAGGGCATCGAAGACGACGTGGTCCATGAGATCGAGGAACTGGAACAGGAGCAAAGCCCCCAAGACGCCTCTGTGCCCAGCCCTCCGCCCCCGGCGGAACCCGCTGTCACCAACAGCACCTACCCCTCCCAACTGCCCGACGGCGGGGATCTGCTGGACTTCAGCAGCATCGCGGTCGGCCCCGGAGGCCAGATGTCGCTGCTGCCCTCCGCCGTCTCCGTCGACAACGTCGCCCTGCAGCAGACACTGCTGGGCGCCAACGCGCACGAGCCCTACCTGCACTACCAGGCCCAGGACGTCATCGACCGTTACGGCTATCCCCAGACGGTCATCGGCATGCTCCGTCAGATGATCCAGGACGGGCTGATCCGCGAACCGGGCAACCCACAGCAGGAACCAGAGCCGCCGGACGACACACCACCCGCAATCGAGGCGGACTACCGGATCCGTGCCCACCGCCGCAAAGAACTGGAGACACTCGCACGCCGCATCGCCCGCCAGTTCTTCAACGACGACTTCACGGGCGTCCGAAATCAGATCAACCGTGAAACCGGCGCCTACGCCCAGTACGGAAGCACCGAACAGCTCAAAGCAGGAATCGACTACGCCAAGGAATGGCTGCGCCGTCTCGCGGCAGGTGCACCGTGAACTCCTCCCGCCCCGACACCGCCCGTCAGCTCCGTGCACATGCTGTCCTGATCAACCTGCTCAGCACAGGCCTCGACAACGGCGCCAACGGCCTGTCCAGCGTTCCCGGCCTGCTCAGACAGGTCCTTGAGCAAGGATCCTGGCGGCACTTCATCACCATGCGGGACGAAGAGATCCACCACGACGACTTCCTCGCGTTCATCACCACCCCACCGCTCAAAGGACTCGGCGCCACCGAAGACCTTGTCCGCCGCATGGTCGGCGACGACATCGACCTGCTCAACCTCATCGACCAGCACCTGGCTCGCCCTCCCGGCCGCCCTGTCCTCCTGCACCAGGACGGCGAAACCGAGGAAACCGTGTCTAATAGACACAGTTTCCGTCCTGCGGGCACCACCCGCGCCGCAGGCCTGCGGAAACTGCGCAAACATGCACCCCACCTGTTGCCCCAGGTCACCTCCGGAGACCTCAGCGTCAACAAGGCCCTCATCGAGGCCGGGCTGAGAGAACGAACCGTGTCCGTTCCGGTCTCCCAGCCGGAAAAGGCCGCAGACGTTTTGAGACGGCACTTCGCCCCGGAACAGCTGGCAGCACTGGCGGCACTGCTTACCCCTGCACAGCCCAACGAGCAGCAGGACCAATCCTGACGTTCGCCACCGCTGCCTCTTTGATCGCCCCGTCCTGCTGAGGAGGCAGCGTGTGGCGTGACGGTGCTCAGACGGCTAATGCCGCAGTGCGCTGAAGCACCCCGGTATCGGCGGAGGTGGACTGACCTGGGTCTGATGGAGTCGGGTCGGCTGAATTTGACCATCCAGCAGTCTTTGGAGGCTGCGATGTTCCGCAGCTATCCGCCCGAATCCCGCCGCAAGACTCTCGATCTCGTCACATCCGGAAGGAAGATCTCCGAGGCTCGTCCAGCACGTCAGCATCGGCGACCAGACGATCCGTGTCTAGCTCTGCCGGCACTTCATCGATACCGGGTGAGGTGACGTCCCCCTAACCTCGCCGTTTCGGTTGGGTACGGCGGCTGGTTGGGCGAAAATGCGAAAGTGCCTTCCTGACCTGGGACGATGAACCTTGCTGAGGGGTTCTGTCGGTCCAGGCGGAGGGCACTTTCTACGTGCAGGCTATCGGGTTGCGTCCCAGGGTCCACGTCAGCGCCGATGGTTCGGGGGTGGTCGGGCATGCCGGGGCACGGCTGCTGGCCGATCTCGCTGACGCCACCGGGCTGACCACCGCCTACTCCGCCGCGCTCAGGCCGCTTCGGCCGCGCGGGACGGGCCATGATCCGGGACGGATCGCCACCGACCTGGCGGTGATGCTCGCCGACGGCGGCGAGACCATCGCGGACCTGGCGGTACTGCGCGACCAGGGCGAGGTGTTCGGCCCTGTCGCCTCGACACTGACGGCCTGGCGGCTGCTTGCCGACACCGACGACAGGACTCTGACCGCTCTGCGCTCGGCCCGCGCCCAGGCCCGGGAGGTGGCCTGGCTGCAGGCCGCTGAGCAGGGCGAGGACATACCCGCAGCCCGGGCCGGCGGACGTGCACTGCCCGGACTGGTCCTGGACCTCGACGCCACACTGGTCACCTGCCACTCCGAGAAGGAGCAGGCCGCGCCCACCTACAAGGGCGGCTTCGGCTTCCACCCGTTGTTGTGTTTCCTGGCGAACACCGGCGAGGCGGTATCGGGGCGGCTGCGGCCCGGCAATGCCGGAGCCAACACGGCCGCCGATCACATCACGGTGCTCGACCAGGCGCTCGCGCAGATCCCCGACGCTCAGCGGCACGGCACCGACATCCTCGTCCGCGCCGACAGTGCCGGAACCGCGAAAGCCTTCCTCACTCATGTCCGCGACCTGCGCAAACGAGGAATCCGTACCTTCTTCTCCGTCGGATACGCCATGACCGGCCCGGTCCGCCGAGCTGTCCGGACCATGCCCGACCGCCTCTAGCATCCCGCCCTGGACCAGGACGGGACGCTGCGTGACGGTGCCGAAATCGCGGAGCTGACCAGCATGGTCGAGCTGTCCGGCTACCCGACCGGCACTCGCATCATCGTGTGCCGCGAGCGGCCGCACCCCGGAGCCCAGCTCTCACTGTTCTACCAGGACGAGGGCCTGCGGCGCCAGGTGTTCCTCACCGACACGCCATATTCCGGGGGCGGATCCGCCCAGTTCCTGGAGGTCCGTCACCGCGGGCATGCCACCGTCGAGGACCACATCCGGTGCGGCAAGACCACCGGCTTCGGCCGCTTCCCCTCCCGCGACTTCGACATCAACGCCGTCTGGCTCGAACTTAGCCTCGCGGCGATCGATCTGCTGGCCTGGACACGCGTCCTGCTCCTGGACGGGGAGCTGGCCGCTGCCGAGCCGAAGAAGCTCCGCTACCGGCTGCTGCACGTCGCGGCCCGCCTCACCCGCGGCGGCCGACGCCTGCGCTTGCGGATATCGGCGACCTGGCCCTGGAGGAACGAACTGGCCACGGCCTTCCATCGCCTCGCCGCACTGCCCCGTCCCGCCGGCTGACCAGCCGGCCCCTGGACGCCCACGACCGAAAGGACCCCGGAGAACCCGGCCACCGCGCCGGGCCTCCGCCATGTCCGGACACCGAAAACGCGCCAGCCACCCGACACATCACCCCAACCGAAACGGCGAGGCTAATGCGGTTCGAAGCCGTCCGCGTGATGGCCCGTGAACCTGCTGGTGCAGCTGGCCTGCCGGGTGCGGGTACTGCGCGTGACGGGATCGTCCGCAGTCGACCCGCCTGATCGAGGACCCCTGGCCCATGAGGACACCGCAGGTATCCGCACCGCTTCCCGCGGTGCGTACCACTCCCGCTGGGTGCACGTCGAGTTTCGTCCGGACCCGAGCGTCCACGCCAGCCACGGCACCGTAGGGCTGCTGATGCGACGCGTCGGCCTGCCCGGCTGCCGTCGCCGCGCCGAGCATGTGACCCCATCCGTCACCGACCCGGAAGAGCAAGCTGCGCCCCGCCAAGGGACACGGACCCGTTGCGTCTGCCAGGGGCTGTCAGTTGGCGGGCATTCCGGAGGGATGACAACGGCGAGCCTTGCGGCCAGACCCGCACGGGCAGGGCGCGTTCTTGGAGACACTACGGCCGGGGCCTTCCGGCGGGCGCGGCGCCGGGCGGCGAACCATGCTCTCTCCGCGGGTACGCCAGCGCTGCAGCGGCACGGGAAAGCTGCCGGCGCGCTCAAGCACCCAGGGACCGATGACACCGTAGGCCTCGTCCCGTGAGCCTGCGGAGAACTGACGGATCTCCTGTTCGGAGCCCTTCAGCAGCAGCCCGGCGACAGCGGGATACTGCTTGCCCTCAAAAGCGCCCAGGCCCTGCAGTCTGAAGACGTCCTTGGCGAAGGCAGCGCCCGCGGCCAGCGCCGCGCCGGTGACCACGTCCCCCTCGTCTTCGTCGTCAAGCCGGTTGAACAGCCGCACGAGCACGCCTTCCGCATCACTGACGGGCAGATCCTTCTCGTACACCAGGACATCGGCGAACCGTTCCCGGATCTCGTCAGGCGTGCGGTAGGAGAACTCGTCCGCTGGGCCGCGGTGTTCGAAGTGCAGGGTGTAGGTACCGGGCTGCAGCCCCGACTCGTTGGCGGTCACCGCGCTCGTGGACTCGAATCCCACGAACCGCACCACGGGGTGTCGCACCGTTCCCTTGCGGGGCTCGTCCCCCAGGCGCGAGTGCGGGGAGAACAGATACGGGCACACCTGCGCCGCATACAGCGCACATACCTCGTGGACCGGAGCCTCACCGCTGATGACGCCGTTTGGCAACGGCCCCTCCTGGAGCACCGTCTGCCAGCGCAGTTCGTCGGCGAAGGGCAGACCGCACACGGCACACCAGTCGAATGCTGCCAGCGCCAGCTTCCGCCGTTCGTTGATGGAACCGAAATCCACCGTCTGCGTACTGCGCTCGACCGTCGCGATCACCGGATAGCCGCGGCTGTCGACCGCGAGATGCTTCATCCTGCGGGGCAAAGCGATCGTGCCCTGCGGTGTATGCCTCAAATCCAACCCCCTGCAACCGGCCCGATTCACGATCGGCCCCTATGAACAGGAGATCATCATGCAACGGTGCTCCGGGAAACGTCACACGAAAGCAGGACGTTGTCGGCGTACCACAACACAACAGTTATCTCTGGTCTGCCGTTTCGGGCTGCCCCGCTGCCTGGCGTGCGTCGATAGGGGGAGTCAACACGGCGCAAATGCTGGTGATTGACGTGCCGTCATCACCGTGCAGACGCCCCGGCCTTGCGAGTACAGGCGGCGTCTGCCCTCGAAATGAGTGCTGTTCCCGGCGCGCGGTGTCGTGTGAATGCTCGATGATCACGCGAAGTAGCGAGACTACGGTCACTTCCACTGCTTGTCGTCTCAGCGCTCGTTGACCGGTCGCCACAGACATTCGCCGGAACTGGTCAGCGATGTCAGACACGAAGGGGGGCAGACATGGGACGGACACAGAAGAAGAAGCCGCGCCGTAGACCGCATCGCCTGCACTTGAGCCGACATACAGCCACAGCCGTAGCCATGGCTGCGGGCCAGGTCGCCTGGACGCTGCTGGAGCAGGCGTGCGGCTGGGTGGTCGACTGGGCGCGTTCGCGAGGCACCGCCCATCCCTTGGCTTTCCGCACCTGGTACGTCAGTCGGCTCAGCACGACGTGTCCCTGGCGCACCAGCCCCGGGGAAGGCGCCGACGGCGGTGATCTGACCGGGAGGCTGACGATACGTCCGAGCCTGACGCTTGCTGCACGCCCGCAAGGCCACAGGGGACCGCCCGGCGCCCGGCGCCGAACTCGCTAACCGCCTCGCAGCCCTCCTGAATAAGGCACAGCAGGGGAACACCGTGCTGCTCGACGACGCGTCGGCGGGATTCCGCAGCTGGCTGATCGCCAAGACCCCCGCCCCGGTGCGGGCATGGCTCGAACACGAACTGACCGACATCATCCTCAACCAGGGCCGCTCCGGCCTGACTCGGGAACTGCTCAAACGCCTCCCCGAAGGGCTGCCCGCCCTGTAGGCCGGCGCCAGCCGGACAGCGCGGCCTGCACAGTGTGTTCCTTTCCGCTGCCCACGGCGGGTTGCTCTGCGCGTGCGGACACGACTGGTCGTGCCACCCCGGAAAGGTCGCGGACGGCGAGCTGTGCTCGCACTGCGCCTGCCCGCCCATGCAGCATCTCTGATCCCTCCCGCCCCCACACCGCAACGGAGCCACACCATGAACAGCAGTACACCAGCCCGACCGCTTGCATCACCGCCCGACGACCCCGTCCCCGCTCCCTTCTCGGCCTGGGACCTCATCGAAGAGTCCTCCCGCACTCCGGCGCATCACAGCGGCGGATTTGTGGTCTATCACTCGGCCATCCTTGGAACTGAGGTGGCCCGCGCCAGCGTTCTGGCCCTCATCAACCTTCTGGCAGATGGTTGACTGGAGGCCGAGAAGCGCAGCCTCTCCGTCGAGGCCGTCGGCCCGGACGGCGTCGTCGTTAGCGACGCCCGGCGGCGCTTCCATCTCCCAGAGGGGCCATGGGGCGACGCTCACCGGCTCTGTGACCAGCCACGGTGCTCTGAAAGGCCCACCCGCTACCGGACCTTGTGCGATGCGCACACAATTGCGGGCGGCGCCGAGACCGTCCGCGCGCAGACCAGCCTGTTCGCCGAGTGCCACCGCCAGGAGCGGGACTGGATGCATCATGTCGAAGGCGACCTCATGACAAATCTCATGCAGGCCGCAGTCGCGGTCGGCCTGCCCGCAGTCGCGCACGCCCAGTACTTCGCCGAGCAGCTCCACCTCGCCGACCCCGACGATGTCGACGACTGGTACTACGAAGAGAAAACGCCAGAGATCAACGCTGACCGGGAACGTCTCCAGCGCGCCGTGGCCCCCAGGCCTCGCACGCAGCCGATCGGTGCGCTACGCGGCGTTCCACGGCGGATCGGCCCTCTCGATCCGCTGCAATTGCCCGGAAACCCGGGTGATTTGAAGCTGGAGTTCTCCTGCGAGCCGGAACGCCTGTCGCCTTGGTGGGTACGTGAGGACGCCCAGTGGTGGAGCGTGAGCGTGCACCACCGGCCGGCGGATGACGACCTGGACCCCGCGCTGGGGCAGATCGGCCGGCTGGCGCTGGCACGACTGGACTGGGGGCAAGAGGACTCCATCCTGGGGAGCGTGCACGGCGAGCAGTACCATCTCGGCCGCCTGGCCGCAGACGTCTTCGCTGCTTGGGAGAACCCGGACAGCGAGATGCGTCAACTCGGCCTGCAGGGACACGGTGATCTGCTGGTTCTCCTCCACGTCCAACTGGACAAGGCATGGAGGGGATTCGGGCTCGGCGCGTACCTGGCCGCCCAGGCAGTGGAGTTCCTCGGTACGGGGTGCCGCCTTGCCGCCGCGGATATCGACACCGAGGACTCAGTGTGGGGCCGCCTGGTGCAGGCTGCAGGATTCCACCTGCTCGACCGCGGCCCGGCCGTCCGTAAGTGTGTGGCCCCGACCAACGACGTGCATCGCCGCCAACTGGCCCTGCAACTCGCCCAAGTGTCCCAGCTTGCCCACCCGCAGCGCGCTGCCTCGGCAGAAAATCCCTTCTGAGCAGGGCAATTGCCTCAAGCGAGGGGGAGCGGCGGGGAGCCCACCTGGGCGGGGCAGTGCGTACCTCCTGCCCCGCCCAGGGCCCTCCGCCGCGCCGGGCGATGCGTCAGGGCGAGGGCATGGACGGCGCCCACGCCGCCCCCGGCTTGGGAGCGATGCTTACCCGTCCCCACTGGTGGGGATCCAGCGGGGCCAGGTCGGACGCCGCCGCCGGGCGGTCGCCGAAGGTGACCGTGTAGTGCTCGGTCAGCAACTGCAGCAGTGCTTTGGCGTCACGCACGCCCTCCTTGTATCCCCAGAAGTCGCCGTCCTCGCAGTCTTCGTACCCTTCCGGGCCGTCGCTGCGGCACATCTCTTCGTAGTTGATCTCCTGCCGGAACGAGGTCCGCAGCAGGACAACGACTGAGTTGTCCCTCTCGACGCTCACGGCTGCCCGTCCCTCCGGGTCCTGCCAGCCGGCGACGACGGCGCGGGCGGCCTCGGCCAGCCGGCCAGCCTCGAACAGGCCGCGGATCTCGGCTGTTGTGATCCGTTCAGCGGCCTTGCGGATGAGTTCGTCCCCATCGACACCCGCCCGGTGTGCCTGCAGCAGCCTCCAGCGCAGGTCGTCCCGTACGTCGTCGTAGCCGCGCAGGGCTGACGTCAGATACGCCCGGGCTTCCCCCTCGGGGGACGGCGTGCACACGGCAACGACCTTGTCAGCGGTGGCACGAGAGTCTCCTTCCACAAGCCGGACACGCACATCCATCGGACCATCGCGCACCACGCGCGCGAGGTACTGCTCGTCGATGACGATGCCGAGAGCGTCGTCGAGATCGTCCTGGGCGCGTTCTTGGGGAGTGCCCGGAAGCCAGTTGCTGTCGTCCTCGTACACCTGCTCGCTGCGGGGGGCGTACGAGTAGAAGGGATCCAGCACCTCGTCGTAGCGCTGCCAGGGGGCGTCTTGGCTGTCGTGATCGCGGAAACGCACTTCCAACCACGTGCGGTACTGCTCCATCAGGCATTCCCTGTTCTGGGGTGGGGAGGCGGGGCGCGCCGCCGGTGCGGCGTGCCGCACCGGCGGGCAAAGAAGAACGAGAGATGAGAGGGACGGGTCCGCTGTCCGGCCCGGGGCGCTGGAGGGCCGCAGCCCCTCGACGGATCGACGCCGATGGGGGCATGAGCCGTTCGTCTGCGTGTTGCCGCAACGCGCGGGCGCAGAGCGGGCGGCTGTCCGGGAGCGCTCAGTACTCCTTCAGGAGCGGGGCCCGGCGTAGGAATTCGGTGCGTAGCCCCGTGATGACCTTGTCCGCCTGCTGCTGGGTGGGCAGGGTGACCGGGGTGCGCGGCCAGGGAACCGAAGCCCACTCGTGCTGCGCCGCTGTAAGCCGCTGGGTCGGGTCGGCCACGGCGGCCGGCAGGCTGTGCCATGCCTGGGCGGCGGCTCGCCGGACCGCGGGAGCCAGCCGGTGAAGTTGCAACGGATCGAAGATCAGCAGATGAGGAGCGGCTACGTAGGGTGCAGCTGCGACAACGCCGACGTGTCCCGCGTAGTCCATGAAGAACAGGCGGCTGTGGTGGTTGCCCAGTGCCTGCTGCATTTCCTGCCGCCAGGGCTGGGAAAGGATCCACTTGTCCTTGGCTCGCGTCAGTTCGGCGGTGTCGTCAGTGGCGGCCCCGACACGGAAGGAGGGCAGAAGGCCCCAGTAGTCCTCTTCCGCCGCGCGGGCAGCCTCCTGCATTTTCGCGACGAACGTATCGATCATCTCGGCGGGCACGGTGATGACCTTGGGCGTCTTGGTGAGGGGACCGGTCCTGATTACGAGGACGCCGGGCGAGGTGCCGATCTCGGTCACGTCCGCTACCACGATGGCGGGTACCAGGCGGGGGCGGGCGGCTTTGGCTTTGCGTTTGGCCACGGGGAAGAAGCTCTTTCAGGGGGTGGTGGCAGGAGGGCTCTCGGCGGAGCAGGCGCTTGGCGGCGCGTGTCTGGCGGCGCATGTCGCGATGTCGGCAGCGGCCCGTCGGTGACATGGGGTGCAACGAGCGGATGATCTGAGGAGTTGCGTGTCAGATCTGCAGAATCGGATCGTCTGCGAAGCGTCCGATCAGCTGGTTGTCGAGGAGTTCCTTGGTGATGGCTTCGGTGCCGGTCTCGATGGCTTCCTGGGCTGCCTGGCAGATCAGGTAGGACAGCGGCTTCATGTAGCCGCCGGTGCGTTCGTGCAGATGCGCGGCGAGGGCGAGGAGGTCGCCGGGGCTGTGCCGGTGCAGTCGCAGGTCCTGGTCGAAGAACTTGATGACCTCGTGCCAGATGTCGTAGGCGTCGGGGCTGTAGGGGATCGGGTTGACCGCGAGGGCGGGGATGCCGCCTGCTCCGCCGGCTGGTGCCTCGGCCCGTTTGCCGCGGCGGGCGGTGTTGGCGATGTCCCGGGCGCCGGGACCGCAGTAGACGAAGGAGACGCCGAACTCGCTGGAAAGGTAGCTGAAGTAGTCGAAGGCCGTCTTCAGCTCGGAGTTCTCCAGCCGGTCGATGCCGTCGACGAGGACCAGGCGGGTGCCGCGGGTCTTCATGACATGGCAGACGGGACCGGTCATGTCGGTGCTGCGCTGGCCGCTTTCGGGATCTTTGGTGTGCTGGTGGCCGACGAAGTCGGCGAAGGGGATGGACCAGTCCAGCTTGCTGGCCGGGGACAGGGGTACGTTGATGTGGATGACCGGGATCCGGGTGCGGTCGGCGGGCAGCTGGTCGCTGACGATGCCTTCGAAGGCGCGGCCGACCTGCCGCAGCACGGTCGTCATCCCGGTCTCGCCGGGGCCGTCGACAGCCAGATGCAGGGGGCCTTCGCTGCGTGAGCCGCTGGCCAGCCACAGCCGCCTGGCAAGGACGACGGCCTTCTTCAACGCGGGTGTTTGCACCGTGCGCATTGTGGCGTGATAGCGCAGCCGCGCATCACCGGCGTCGACGGGAGTGCCCGCAGGCAGGAGGTCGCCCAGCTCGGGCGGTACGACGATGCGGTGGACGTAGGACTGCCAGCCGGCGCGGACGGTGGGCCGCTCAGGCCGCTCGCCGTAGCCGGCAGCAGGGGGAGAAAGGGGCACCTCGAAGCCTTCTTCGATCGTCAGAGAAGCTGCCGGGGCGGGCGGGTTCGCACCGGCCCCGGAGGGGAAGGGGTGAACGGGTTCTAAGCGCTCTCGCCGTACAGGCTGCTGCCGGCCACGTCCTGGCCGGCCACGTCCTGGCCGGCCGGGTCGTGGGCGGCGGGCAGGGACAGACGCCTCGGGTCGACGTCCATGCTGGGCAGGGCCGGAATACCCCCGAAGACGGGGGCGGGGATGCCCGCGTAGGGGTTGGGGCGCGGCGCGGGACCCACCTGCGGTCCGCGCTCCAGGGGCACTGGCGAGGGCCCGGTGGCGCGGCCGGGGCCGCGGCCGGCGCGTTCCAGCAGGGAGCGAACGACGCGGGCGATGGCACGCTCGTCCTTGGCGCTGCCGCCCTCGGCGAGGTGGACGGCGGTGGCCTGGTCCCAGACGTGCTCGCTCCACTCGTCGCCGATCACCCGCTGGTGGATGAAGTCGGCCTCCGCCCAGGTGCCGGTGCGGTGGTCCTGCAGCCATACCTTTTCGGGCTGGTGCGGGTGGTAGCGCACCGGCCAGCGCTCTTTCTTGCCCGGCCAGCCGGAGGCGGCGCCCCGGTAGCCGTTCAGCGCCCGGCTGTCGTAGGTGCGCTGGTGCAGCCGGATGCCCGCGTCGGTGACGCGCACCCATGCGGTCGGCAGCAGCCGCAGCCGGTCCTCTGCGGTCAGCCGCAGGGGTGCGTAGCCACTACTGGCCACGTGCGCGGCGAACATCTGGTTGGGCGTGCGCGGCGCCATGGACGGCAGGAACGGGTTGCGCAGTTCCTGGTGCGGGCGCTGCTGCCAGCCGGTGGCGATCCACTCCTGCAGCAGGTCGTTGAGCTGGTCCAGGCGCCACAGCCGTTCGGATGCGACCTTCTTGCCGCGGTGGGTGAAGTCCCGGCCGGTGTAGCCGGTGAGGAACTGGCTGAAGAGGCTTTTCACCGATCCGAAGGTCCGCTCGATGATCGCCTTGTGGGTGGGGGAGTGGTAGCAGGCCGGACGTACCGAGATCCCGAGATAGGCGCATGCGTCCATGAAGGCCCGCCCGGCGAACACCTTCCCGTTGTCCATGACGATCATGTCCGGCACGATCACCGGCCGGGCGGCCGCGTCCCGCATGCGCTCATCGGCCTGAACCAGCTGCGCATACGGCAGCCCCGAGCCCTCGGCGCGGGCCCTGCGCGACCAGCCCGGCCGCACCGGCTGCGGCGTGCACATCTGGGCCAGCAGCAGCAGCGCGTCGACGGCCTTGGTCGCGCGGCCGCCGTGCCGGCGGCTGTCGGGACCGGTCTTGGTGCCGCTGGACTTGGGCCGGATGACCGCCGCCAGGATCGACCGGGTGGCGACGTCGATGGCTGCGGTCAGCTCGACGGAGACGGCCCGGCCCGTTTCGTCGAGGGCCAGCACATCGAGCTGGGTGGTGTCGATCTGCACCTGCTCACCCGGCGCGATCGCCATGGCCCGCGTGAACGGCGGCTGCGGGCGGCTGGCGTCGCTTTCCCGCTGCCGGACGGTGTCCTTGCCGCTGCCGCACGCGATCCCCAGACGCTTCAGCAGCCGGTAGAACGTGGCCCGTGACGGCAGCAGCCGCCCGGCCTCCCTCTTCTTGAACTTCTTCACGCAGGCCCTCCTGAGCAGCTCGAACAGCCGTGACTTGGTTCCGGTGGACTTCTTCTTCAGCCGGCCGTACACCTGCCGCAGCAGCCGCACGACCCGCTCGTCGACGCGGCCGCGGCTGCCGGGCGCCCGCAGTCTGCGTTTGTCGACCAGCCCCCACACCCCCTCGGCCAGCCAGGCCAGCCGCTTGCGCTCCACCGTCGCCGCCGACACCTGGTGGTGCGCGGCCTGCAGTTCGGCAGCCTTGAGCGCGTACCGTTCACGCAGCGTCGTACGCGCCGGGTCGTACCCGGGACGGGGCTCGCAGCCGGGCGCAGCGAAACCGGGCAGACCGGTGTGCACCTCCAGTACGTGGTCCAGCCAGAACTCGGCCTCCTCCCGCGCCTTCGGCGACAGTCCCTCCAGCAGGGCCACACTCGCCAGGCCCTCCCGTGCCGGCACGGCCCGGCCGTCCGTGCTGTCGTCGGGGGAGGCGAGCCGGGCGAAGTCCGGCGCGCCGAGCAGCGCATCGAGCAGGACGACGGCGTCCTCGCCGTCGGCGCCATGGCTGAGCAGATGCACGCTGCTGCCCTGCAGGGCCGTGACCAGGTAGCTGCAGCCGCGCCAGCGCACCGCGTCCCCCACCGCCACAGCACCCTGCCGTGCAACCGGCACACACGGCGCGGCCATCACGCCACCGCCCGGGGTGCCGCAGGCGACCACACCAGCGACCGGGCCGGCACGAACGGCAGGCTCCAGTCGATGCGCAGATCCTGCTTCCAGATCAAGTGATGAGCCTGCGCCAGGGCGGAAAGTTCCGGCAGGCCGGTGGCCGCCACCCCCTCGGTGAGGGGTCTCGGTGTGGCGAACGCGGCGTGCAGCAGCCGGGCCGCCTCGGCATCCGCCAGACGCGCATGCCGGTAGCGGGACAGACGCCGCCGGTTCTCCGCCTCCGCCACCGACGTGTCCGCCGGCGTGTGCACCCGTACCTGCCAGCCGGCCTGGTGCCCGGCGGCATCCAGCAGCCGGCGCACCTCTGGCCAGTCGCCGCTCGCCGTGCCGCCCGGAGCGTGCACCACGAGGCGGGCACGCCCGTCGGCCAGCCGCGCGAAGAAGTCCGGCACATGGGCGCCGCCGCCGTCCGCCCAGCTCAACCGCACCGGCCACGCGGTGAAGGCGGCCACCTCGGGATCGAACTCCAGTGCGTGGGCCGCAGCCAGCGCCTCCAACGTCGCGCAGCCGGCATGTCGGGCAGCCCCGGCCGGCCGCCACCAGGTCGCGATCGCCTGCTTGCCCCGGTACTGCACCGGCTTCCACACCGGCTCCCGCTCCTCCAGCGCCTCCCGCAGCAGCTGGCTCACCGGCCGCCGCACCAGCCGCCCGGCCGGGGAATGGAACTCGGCCCACACCACATCCCGCACAGCACACCCCTTTTCACGGATCGCGAAAACATGGACGTCGCCCGTGTGATCGATCCGGGCGGTGTCGAACACGGTGACGGCCCGAGTCTCCGTCAGGGAAGCGAACCGGCTCGAACACGCTCGAACGAGCGAGGCGCGGGAATCCGGCGCGCGCCTCGCTCGATCGTGTGAACGAACCACCTGCCGTGCCGGCCGGGCCGGTGCGCGGCACGGCGTCGGCCGCGTGGGGCGGGACCGGCAGGGGGCGTGAGGCGACCGCCGGCGCGCGCCTCACCCGAATGGGTTCGAATCACGGCACATCGGCGCAGGTCAGATCGTCACACTCGGCGGCAGAACGTTCATGCGGGCCCACGCGCCGTGTTCGGGCCCTGGCATGCTCCGCTGCCAAGCGCTCCCGCCGGCAACAGTCCCCGCGCCGCCATCTGCCCCCACCATCCGAGGAGTTGGGACAAGCCGTGTACGAACTCTTTCCCACGGACGCGCTGTTGCCCGCCGCCGCACCGCGCGACCTGCCCGCCCCCGACGAACGGCGCAGGCTGCGGCGGCAATCCGACCTGTCCCTGCACCAGGTGGCGGACGCCTGCTCGGTCACCGAGACCACCGTCCGGGACTGGGAGAACGGCACCACCACCCCGCGCGGCCACAACGCCGACGTCTACCGAAACCTGCTGGCGGGGCTGCACGCACGGCTCACGCAGACTCCCGCGCCCACGTATCCGGACACCACCGCACCGGACTGGCCCGCCCTGGGAGCCATCCACCGCGAGATCCCGTCCCAGGCCGGCACCGACCAGCCGTGCCGGCGCTGCCGACAGCCCACCGGCCAGCGCGTCGGCGGCAAACCCCAGCATCTGGGCACCCGGTGCCCCGCCCCCGCCCCACACCCCGCCTCACCGCCGACGGCCTCCGTACCAGCCCAGCCGGCTCCCACGCAGCCCGCAGTGGTCTTCCCGCCAGCTATTCCTGCCGCGCGCCTGGACTATCCCACCGCCGGGCGCCGCACCAGCGCGGGCCCCCTCGCCGTGATCGACACCGACGGCGGGCAGGGACTCGCCGCCCATTATCCCGACGGCCACCGCCGCCCTCTCGCCGCCGACAACTGCACCGAGCTGCTGTCCTGGGCCGTCACCGCAGGCCTGGGCGCGCCCGCCGTCAAACCCGGGGCCGGGCTGGACGCCGGCCCGCTGCTCGTCCTGACCGAGGCGGCCACCGCCCGTCTGGCCCTGCCGCTCGCCCCGCCCGCCTGGGCACAGCGGCATCCGCGCAGCGACCACCTCCTGCTGCGGCAGCTGCGGGCGATCGGCTGGCAGACCGACACCCACGGACTCGGCCCCTGGTCCACCCTCCACCCCAGCAACCAAGACCCCCACCGCGACGGCATCCACCTGGCCGTCACCGCCTGGGGCGCCCTGTACCGCGACGCGTGGAAGTTGCCCGAGACCCTCGACGCGGCCCAACTGGCCTGCCTGCTGGGCCAGTACACGAGCCTGCTGCGCACCCCGCTGGGCACGCCCGGAGACTGCGGCCACCGGCTGATGAGCGACCTGCGTCCGCCGGCGCGCCGGCACCCCGTCTCCGGGGCCCTGCTGTGCCCAGGCGCACCGGGCGCACTGACCGAGTGCGTCGATCCCGCACCGTGCGAGGCACCGGCCGGCCACCATCTCGCTGAGGGCCGGGCGGCCGCCGACAGCCTCGCCGTCGAAGACCTCAACTGGTGGCGCACCCCCGCCCCTGCCGAAGCCGAGTGCGCATACGTGGTCTGCCTGGCCGTCAACCTGCCCTACGTCGCCGACTGCAACAACATCCGTGTCGCCGACGGCTCGGCCTGCGAGGTCGATGAACCTCCTTTCGACCGCAGAACCCCCGGCAGCTGGCTGGTCGCCCTGCCCCCCGTCCGTCCGCAACACCCCCAGCTGCCATCCCCCTTCCCCACCGAAGGCCTGGCCTGGCACCCCACCCCGGCGGTCGCCTACGCCCTGGAGCGCGGCGTCACCATCCGGCCCGTCAAGGGCTGGCTGCGGCGCACCAGCCCGTCCGGGCCCTACCTCAACCCCTGGTACGACCGCTTCCGCAAAGCCCACCTCACCGCGCTGCAACGACTGGGCATCACCGCCCAGATGACCCCGCAGGCGTTCGAGACCGCCCTGCACGATCTGCCCCACGGTGATCCGGCAGGCGTGGCCCTGCTGCGCGCCGTGCACACCTCCGTCGACGGCGGCCTCGCCCGGCTGGCCGCCCAGCCAGCCGACCCCGACCACCACCCCGCCCTGCCTTGGACGAGCCCGCCCGACCCCAGCTGGCGCCCCGACCTGCTGGCCGCAGTGACCGCCAACACCCGCGCCAACGTGCACCGCAAACTGTGCCAGACCGCCCGCACGGGACACTTCCCGCTGGCCGTCCACGCGGGCCACATCGTCTACGCCACCCGGACCCCCAGCATCCTGGAGATCACCGGCGAGGCCGACTGCGGATTCCGGGTCGGCATCTCGCCCGGCCACGTCCGGCCGGTCGCCGTCCGCACCATGGACTGGTTCCTCGAGCACTGCCGCCAGGACCACAACCCCGCACTGACCGACACCGCCGCCCCATGGTGACGGCTCCCGCGCCCGCCCGGACCGGCCGCCCCGCACCGCCCCAACGGCCGCCGCGCTCCTCACGGCAGACTGGTCACCGGCCCCTCCAACCTCCAGGGCAGGCAAGAGGAGTCCTCCAGCGTCTCGGACAGCGGCCGGTGCGGCTCCAGCGGCTGCATCTGCCCCGAGCGGTAACCCGGCGGCGGAGCCGTCTGCGCGAGGCGGGCCGCCACCGGGGCGGCGACGCGGTGCTGCATCGTCCAGCTCCGCAGCGCCCGGTAGCCGCCGTGCTCCATCTGCTCGGTCATGCCCAGCCGCTCACCGACCCACGTGATCCAGCGCCGCGACACCCAGCCGGGCGCACCGTTGTCGAAGTCCCGGCCCCAGCACCGCTGCCGCTCGTGCACGGCCATCGCCTCCGCCACCGTGACCGCCTCCGGGTAGACCACCAGCGGCAGGGCCTGCGGCCGGCGCACCAGGCCCAGTGCCCGCTCCCGTCGGGCCCACACCGTGTCCGAGCCCATCTGCCGGCACCGCCACCAAAACCCGGCCACCTGCAGGGCGTCGGCCAGCAGGGCCCGCGCGTACGGGCCCACCCGCTGCTCCAGCCGCATCCGGCGCCGATGAGCCTCCACCACCTCCTCCAGCCCCGCAAGACTGATGTGCTGCGCCCGGTCGGCGCCCTGCAGCCACTGCCCGTGGCGCACACACACCTGCCAGGAGGCGCGCACGGCCAGCCACGCCGGCGGCAGTCCATCGCTGCGGCGGGCCGTGCATCCCGAGCACTCCGCCAGCACCGTCCAGCCCGCAGGCCACGGGCCGACGCGCGCCGACCGCGCCCGCGAGGAAACCGGCCCCGCAGCGGCGGTGGGCAGGGTCCGGCGCAGGTGCGCCTCGTCCCGGCCGGCCAGCACCGCCAGCAGCCCGATCCCCTGACTGCTCAGCAGTACCTCGCTCGTGCGCGGATCCAGTGCGTGATGTCCCCGGACCCTCAGATCGTCAAGGACACCGGCCGGCTGGATGCCGTTGGCGGCAGCCAGCCGGACGACGAACGAACTCGCCGCCTCTCCCCGCACCGCCGACAAATCCACCGGTTTCGCCACCAGCACACCCACCGCGCCCCGCCCCTCACTTCGCCGTCGGCGCCCCCGCGTGGCTCAGTCCCGCCCCGCTGTCCGGACAACGACCACCACCCGGCCGGGGCAACGCGCCCCCAACCCGGCAGGAGGACCCCCGCACCGTGCCCCACCACAGCACGTCGGTCGCCGAGGCCCTGGACATCGCCGACGCCCGCCACTGGACCATCCGCCCCCCGGTCCGGCCCGCCGCGCGCGTGCGTCATCTGCTGCGCCGCCAGGGCGCCGCAGAGCTGGCCCCCCGGCTGTTCGCCTTCCCGGATGCGGTCACCCGGTGGGCCGCAGGAGACACCAGCGGCCTCACTCCCGCCCAGCAGGCCCTCATCGAGCGGGAGATCTACCGCGCCTGGCAGCCAGATGTCAGGCGCCGCGCCCACCAGCAGATCCTGCACCACGGCGGCTCCGTCACCGTCCAACTGCACGCCCGCTTCACCTACACCACCAGCTGTGGCGAGTTCTGCGACCCCCGCCTGCGCTCGCTGATCGAAGACCTGCCCACCGTCCACGCCCGGACGCTCTTCGAGGCCCGCCACCGCAACGCGGACGAGGACGAACTGCGCGGCATCCTGGCCGACGGCATGGGCGAGGCCTACTTCTTCCGCGCCCTGCCCACCGACCAGCAGCAGGCCGCTGTCGCCATCAGCGACCTCCACCTCGTCCAGTTCCACTACTGAGCACCCCTCCCAACAGCGGGGCGCCCGCGCCAGGCCGCCAGCCGCACACCCCGGCGCCCGTGACCCGGGCCGCCCGCCGATGCGAAAGACACCACGCCCATGGCCCTCATCTACGCCTTCCAGGACACCGCCGGACACTGGCACGGCGACCTCGACACCGCCCTCGTCGCAGACCCCGGGCACGGCACCCTCACCTATCTCCCGGTGCCCGGCACTCCGGAGGCAGCCAGCCCTTTCGCGGGGCAGACCCTCAACGTCCTGTTCGCCGTCACCGACCTGGACCCCGGCCCCGTCGCCTACCAGCTCGACAGCGGCGGCACCTTTACGGCCTCCTGGCACGTGCACGCCCTCCTGGCCACGCCCGTCGGCAGCAGCCGCACCGTGCCGAACCCGCCCGACCGCGACAACACTCCCGAGCCGTACCTGGAGCCCGTCAGCACCCTCGCCGGCGACATCGAAGGAGAACTGTGCGGGGACATCGACACCGCCCACCTCGACGGCCTGGCCCGGCTGCTCGGTGCCGCAGCCCGCGCCACCCCGGCACAAGCCGCCGCCCCCGTCCCCGCCACAGGCCCGGAGCCCCCCGCCCCGGCTGCCCCGCGGCGCGGCGAGCCGTGGACCGACGAAGACAGCGCCCACCTGGCCGAGAGATACCGTCATGAACGCGACTTCGCCGCACTGGGCCGGGAGTTCGGGCGCAGCCCGCTGGCCATCCACCACCAGCTCGCCCGCCTCGGTCTCACCCCCCGCCCGGCCCCGCCGTTGCCCGCCGCCCGGCCCGCGCCCGTGCCGAAGCAGACCCACGGCCCCACCTTCGAGGAACGCCGCAAGACCCACAGCCGCTCCCACGAGGGATGGACGCAGGCAGAGGAGAAGCAGCTCGCCCAGCGCTGCGCCCAGGGCGCCACAGCCGAGGAGATGAGCCGGGAGTTCGGCCGCAGCGAGAGAGCCATCAACAAGCGTCTGAGCGTCATCGGCGCACAGGGCCCCGCCGCCGACAAGGCCCGCACACCGGAGTTCTGACGCCGGCCGGCATCCCCGGACACACCACCCCAGCGACAAGCCTGATCAGATATCTGATCAGGCTTGCATTCTGGTGAGGGGGCCGATACCGTTCAGGCACGGCAGGCACCCGCATCCCGAGGAGGCAGCAGTGCTGCTGACCACGGGACAGGCAGCCGAGGAACTGGGGTGCGCCGTCACCACCTACCGCCGCCTCATCAACGCGGGCGTCCTGCCCGGCCTGTCCCGCCGAGGCGTCCGCGTCATGACGCCCCTGCCCGTCGTCCAGGCCCTGCAAGAACGTTCCCACGCCCCCCTCCGCCACCTGCACGCCACCGAACTCGCCGTGCTGCGCGTCGACGCGGCACGCCCGGTCGACGACGGCCGGCAGTGGATCGGCTACGCACCTCACCTGGGCCCAGACCGCCTCCTCAACAGCCTGAAAGGCTGGTGGCGGTGCGACGCAGCCAGCATCGCCGCCGCCGGAGTGCTGCCAGTGACCCTGTCCGGGTACGTGGTCGCCGTCCTGACCGGCCTGGACACCTTCGAACGCAACACGCAAGGCCGCTTCGCCTTCCCCGACGCACGGCTGGCCGGATACGTCACCGACCTGGCCGCCCCCGCAACCGAACTGACCTCCCGGGTGAAGAGCGACCGCACCCTCGCCGAACTGCTGCTTGCCACCCGTCTGGAATCGCACTCCGGCGGAGCGGTCGCCTACGTCACCACCCACACCACAAGGCCTGCGACCCGCCGGCTGCCCGAGGAACCGTGATGGACGCACAGAGCTACAACACCGGCCTGGCCGAACTGCGCACCCTGCGCGAGAACATCAAGAAGACCGCGGCAGCCCTGGCCAGACTCGAGACGGAACGCTCCAACACCATCACCGCACTCGCCGGCTACAACAAGGCCAAGGCCGACCGGATCGCGCCCGCTGCCGGAATCAGCGTGGCCGAGGTCGTGACCATCGCACCCCAGCTCGCCCCCGACAGTCTTGCCACCGCCCCCTCCTCCGGGCCGCACACCCATGCCGTGGCACAGGAACCCGCGCCCGCGGCGCAGCCTCTTGTCGCACCGGCGGATGCCAGGCAGGCCCAGGCACCCCTCACCGCAGACGGCGGCTCCCGCACCCTGCCATCCCTGCCCGGCGGCAGCACAGCTGACCGCTGGTTCACCCACGCCCCCGGACTGGTCTCCCAACGCCCGCCCTTCGTGCAACGGCCTCGCGCCACCGTCTTCCTGGACGCCACCACCGGCGTGCTGGTCCACCGCGACCACACCACCCGCCTCGATCTCGGTGACCGGTCCGCCGGAGCCCTCCTGACGGCCGTCTTCCACACCGTCCCCGAGAGCGTGGAGCGGATCTACATCACCGCCGGTGACCCCTGGCACCGCGACGCCGACCGTTACCCCTACCTGCGTGACGCGGTCGCCGCCTGGCTGAACGCCCCCATGCCCGGCTGGCACACCGACACCGGCCACGGCAAGGATCGCCTGGCAGGGCACTTCGTCCACGCCCGCAACCCGGTCGGCCGCTACCAGCGCGAGGGCGGCGACCACCGCGTCGAAATCCGCTCCGTGGGGGAGTGGTTCGACCTGGCGGACGGCGACGACCCCGCCATGGTCCGCGACGCCTTCCTGCTCCTGTGGCAGGAACTGCGCCGCCGCTGGCCCGACGCCGTGATCATGGGCTCGCCCTCACAGACCGGCCGTGACCTGTGGACCCGCACCATCCCCCAGCGCGGAAAGTACGCCGACGGCTACCCCGTGCTGTCGGAAGAACTGCGCGGCCTGCTGCACGCCACCGCGGGCCAGGGCCGCAACGAACTCATCACTCCGCCCCACGCGCCCGGGCAACTGCCTCAACTCGTCGAATACGACCGCACCTTCGCCTACGCCAAACACACCTGGAAGTCGCCCGTCGGCACACCCCGTCGTATCACCAGCCGCACCTTCGCCTCCTGGACGACGCAGGAACAGACCAACGCCCTCTACGGCTGCGGCCACTGGCACGTACGGGTCACCGTCCCCGACGGCTGGAACCACGTCGGCCTGCTGCCCGCCCCCGCCCCCGGAGAGCGCGCCTGGCACTACCCGAGCGCACCGGGCAGCACCTTCACCACCTGGGCCGGCGGACCCGAGATCCACACGGCACTCAACAACCCGATCCAGCCCTGGAAGATCGAGATCATCGATGGGATCCTCTGGGAAGCGGACAAACCCCTTGCCGACTGGGCCAAGAAACTCAAAGACACCTGGACCAACCTCTCCGCCCAGGCCCACTACCAGGGCGATGAACGCCAGGCCCGCGCCGCTCACCTGGCCTCGCGCGCCGTGCGCGCCATCCTGCTGTACGGCATCGGCTCGTTCGCCCAGCGCCCCCGCATGGTCACCGGCACCACCCCCCGCAACCTGGAGCGGGATGTACCGCCGGACGCGGAAATCATCGGCTTCGACGACGAGCTGATCACCTGGCAGCGGGCCACCGGGTTCGCCCGTGATCCCAACGCCCACCCCGAATGGGCCGCGACCGTTTGGTCCGGCGCCCGTGCCGCCCTGCTGAGCCAGTACCACCGAGACGACGACACCTACGCCGGAGCCCTGCACACACCCCCCGGCACCGTCGTCGCCTTCCGCACCGACGCCCTCTACCTCACCGAGCCCCAGAACTGGCCCCACCACCATCAGCCCGGCGACTACCTCTTGCGCGGCCACCTCACCGGCCCCCTGGCCGCCCCCACCACCGAGGAAGAACTCCTCACCCTGCGGGACACCGGACGAGCCGCCCTCACCTCCGCCGGGCAGGAGACCTGATGCCGCCCCGCGCCCGCCGTGACCGCCCCAGCAGCCAGAGCGGACTGAACGAAGCCGCGCAACTCGCCGACCGGCTACAACAGGCTGGCTACACCAAACGCGACATCGCCCGCATCATCGACCGAGACCCCTCCCTGGTCTCGCAGTTCTACACCAGGAACAAAGGCGCAGCCTTCGCCACCGCCCTGCGTGAAGTCCTCACCGCCGTTGAGACCGGCGGTATCACCGACCTGCCCGAACTCGCCGCGATCGCCGCCCGCCACACCCAGCGGCGCACCACCGCTTCAGGCGCCCGCGCCCGGGTCCGAGGCAAAGCCGTCCTCATCACCCCGACCGGCTCCGGCGCCGGCCGCGTCGCCGCCCAGGCGATCGCCTCCGGCTCCGCCCGCCTGCGCCCCCTGATCGCCGAAGCCGCCCGCCGAGGCCTGCGCCTGGCCTTCACCGTCCGCCTGGCCAAGACCGCCTACCTCCACCCCTCCGGCAGCCGCACCGACTCACCCGGCGTCCGCCGCGACGTCATCCAGCGCGCCGACCACACCGAGGAACGCTCCTACGGCTCCGCCCAGACCGGCGGCTTCGACGCCGCCGACTTCGCCCGCCGCGTCGACGCCGCCGGAGGCGACGTCACTGCCGCTGTCCACCAATGGCTCGTGGAGACCGGGCGTATCCAACCGGACGCCCACATCCTCCACCTCGAAATCCGCACCTGGCGGCCCCGCTGACGGAACCCGTCACGACACACCAGGCACGGCCCGAACACAACGCCGCACGGACACCCCGGTGACTTGCAACAGTGGGGTGAACACCATGGTGCTGTCGTCGGGCGAACGAGTGAGGGCTGCGGCCACCGCACTCATGCAGCTGACGGGGGAGACACACAGGCCGATCTTGCTGCGGCGTGGGAATGGGGCCAGCACAGGTCAGCCGCCACCTGGCCACTGGACGACTGCAAGCCGAGGCGGTCACCGCGAACAATCTCGGCCCGGCCCTGAATGAGACCGGTGACCTCGACGGCGCCGCCGCGCACTACGAACGAGCCCACCGCATCTTCCACGGCATCGGCGACGAACACGGTGCGGCCAACGCCGTTCGGCAACCGAGCCTGGGTGCACTTCTGCCGGGGCGAACACTTCGAGGTCTGCGGGAGTTCAGCACGGCACTGGCCTACTACACACGCAGCGGCGCCCGCCGTAACGTCGCCATCACACTGCGCGGCATAGGCCTGACCGAGGTGGAGCTGCGCCAGTTCGACGCCGCCATCGGGCATTTGAAGGCCGCGCTTGCCACACTGGACGACCTGGGCCTGCACCTGGACACGGCGATGGCACTGAACTGCCTCGGCGAGGCCTACCTGCGCAGCGGCCAGCCGCGGGAGGGCGCCGAGTGGCTGGAGCGTGCCGTTGTCGTCAGCCGCACGTGCGGCAGCCGCGACGAGGAGGCGAGAGCACTGCACCATCTCGCCCTGGCAGCGGCAGAGTTGTCCGGCGCGGTGCCGCGCACCGACCGGAAGAACCGACAGGACGGGTGAGGGGGAGGCCGTGAGTTCGGCACGTCCGGTCGGACAATCAAGGGTTCTTCCGGGGCCGGAGTTGTCGTCGCCACCAGGACAAAAGGATGAGCTGATCTGTGCGTGTCTCACGCTGATTGCCCGATCGGGGCAATTGCCGTGGCGGCGGTGCCTGTGTCGGATTGCCCATGCAGTCAAGATCTCTCTACGGTGGGTGTCTGTCCCCGGTGGGGATGGACGGTGTGAAGGGGGCTGTGTGGAAGCCGAGTTGGCGGCGCTTGCGGCGTCGGGGGCGACGACGCTGGTGGCTCTGATGGTTTCGGAGTCGTGGGAGCGGGCGAAGGGTGCACTGAGCCGGTTCTTCGGACGGCGGGCCGCGGGGGAGAACGCCGAGGAGGAACTGCAGGCGTCGAGCGCGGAGTTGGGTAGCGCGCAGGTATCGGGTGACGTGAGCGCCCGGGCGGACCTCCAGGCTCGGTGGCAGCAGCGGCTGGAGGAGATCTTCCGGGAGGATCCTGGAGCGGCACAGGAACTGGCCGGCCTGCTGTCCGAGCTGGCGCCCGACGCCTCACGCACGTTCGTCAGCCTCGTGAGCGGTGGGGTCAACTACGGTCCGGCCTTCCAGGGTTCGCACATCCACGGCGGCATTACATTCAACGTCCAGCCCGCCCCGTCCGGACCGGGGCCTCACGCTCTGCCTGACCAAGTGCCGCTCACCATGGTCCCGTTCAGCAACCGCACGGCCGAACTCGCGGTGCTGGACCAGACCCTCGGCACGCAAGAAGGCAGCCTCGGGCCCGTCCGTGTGGGCGTACTGGACGGACTGCCTGGAGTCGGCAAGACGACCATGGCCTGGCGGTGGGCGGAACGGGCCCGGGCGCGGTTCCCGGACGGGCAGCTGTATGTCGACTTCGCCGCCCTGCGCACCCAGTCCGCACCGCCGGCCGGCGCCGGTGCGGACGTCTCCGAGGCCCTGGCCATGTGCCTGAGATCGCTGCCGGGAAGCGACAGCGACATTCCGAGCTCGCTCGCGGAGCGGACCAACCTGTTCCGTTCCCGCTCGGCTGGCCTGCGCATCCTCCTCGTCCTGGACGACGTTAACCAGCCCGCGCACGTGCGTGCACTGATTCCCAAGGGCCCGGGCAGCGCTGTCCTGGTCACCGGCCGGGGCCGACTCGGTGAACTGGCCTTGGACGGGGCCCGGTTGATCTCCGTCAAGCCGCTGGACGCGCACGGCGGACTGGCGCTGCTGAAGGACCGCTGCGGCCCGGAGACGGTCACGGCCGAACCTCAGGCGGCACAGCGCCTGGTGGAGCTGTGCGGCGGCCTGCCGGTGGCACTGCAGGTCGTGGCGGCGCGTCTGGTCACCGACGACAGTCTGAGCATGACCGAACTGGCCGCCGAACTTGATGACGAGGCCAGCCGGCTGGCCGGTATGGCACTGGACGGTGAGGAGTCCTCGGTGTCCGCTGTTCTGGGTCCCTCCTACCGGCTGCTGCCGACTGACGCCGCCCGGCTCTATCGCCTGCTCGGATGGCTGCCGGTCGGCGTCTTCGACGCCGGCGTGGCCGCGGTCGCCGCCGGCCTCGACACACCGCGCGCCAAACGCCTGCTGGGCGTCCTTGCGAAGGCGAGCCTGGTGGAGGCATGGGGCGACGGCCGCTACCGGATGCACGATCTGGTGCGCCTGCACGCCCGGGAGCGCGCGGTGGACGAGGAACAGGAGAGCGAACAGGAGGCGCTCATCGGCCGGGTGGGCACGCACTACCTTGCGCTCACCGCCTTCGCTGACCGGGCACTCAGGCGCGAGAGGCTGCGCATCGCCGACCTGTCGGCCGTCCTGCGGGACGTGGACGACCCCTTCTGCGCCCCCGGCGGTCCGTCTGCTCTGGAGTGGCTGGACACCGAGCGCGGCGCAGTCCTGGCCGTGCTGCGCATGGCTGCCCGGCACGGGCTGCACACCCTGGTCTGGCAACTGGCAGAGGCGTTCACGGTCCTCTTCCTGTACCGCCGCTACCTGGGGACGTGGAAGGAGTCGCTGGAACTGGGGGCCGAGGCCGCTGCGGCGTCGGCGGACACAGCGGCCGAGGCGCGGCTGCGCAGCCTGCTGTCGCGCCCGTTGCTGGACCTTGGCGAGAACGACCGCGCGGAAGCCGAGCTGGAGCAGGCTGTTGTTCTTGCCGAGGCGTCCGGCCATCTCGTCCTGCGCGCCTCCGTGCAGGAATTCCTCGGCCGCTACCGGGATCTCTTCGAGCCCTCCAGTGCCGTCGAGGCGTATCAGCGGTCCCTGGAACTCAACGAGAGCGCCGGGGAGGCGCGTGGAGCAGCCATCGCCGCATTCTTCCTCGGATGCGCCCAGAACGCCCAGGGCGATCACACTCAGGCGTTGGCCACCCTGCGCCGGGCGCTGCAGGACCTGGAGTCCCGTGAGGAGCCGGACCGGCGGATGGCAGCCAGGGTACGGGCCGCCATCGGCGGGGTACGTGACCATCTCGGCCAGAGTGAAGAGGCGATCGGCGACCTGCGCGAGGCGGCCCGGACTCTGAAGGAAGTGGGGGCGACGCACTATGAGGCGCAGGCCCTGGTGCGGCTTGCCGACATCGCACAACAGACCGCAGGCCGCGAGGACCTGGTGCGCGAGTGCCTGACCCGGGCCGTCGAGATCTACGAGGCGGCCGGGAGCCACACGGCGGAGAGCCTGCGGCAGCGGCTGGACGGTCTCGGCCGCTGAATTCCGGCCCGGCCAGAGGGGAAGGGGTGGCAGGCCCGGGGCTACCGGGCCGGCAGCGCGGAACGAAGACGCAGGACAACGTCCTCGTCCCGCACGCCACCGACCCGCAGCGTCACCCGGCTGCCGTCCAGCGGATGCCCCGCGCGCAGACACGCGTAGACAACCGTGGCCGACAGGCCCGGATCCCCGGCCGGGCCCGTGGCGGAAGCCTCGACCACCCGGCCGTCCCGGAGCCCGACCAGACAGACGCCCTGGCGCACGGCCGAGGCCGCGATGAGGCTTCCGGGCAGTTGGGCGAGCGTGTTCCGGATCCAGCGCAGCGCTTCGACCGAGGTCGCCGCACGGCGGCTGCGCACGAGCACCGAGGCGCTCTCGGCCAGCCGCCGGTCGCGCTCCTCGCTCGTACATGCCAGGTGGGTGAAGGATCCCGGCGGGACCGGGCGAGCCTCGTCGAACCCGCAGACGGCAGCCGGGAAACGGGACAGAGAGACGCTGACCTCCTCGCCTTCCTCCGTAACGACCGTGGTCGCCTGCCAGGAGGTGACCGGTGAGAGGGGCGGATCCGTAATCGGCAGCATCAGCGCAGACGGTGGCGGGGAAGCAGGCTCAGGGAGCTTCAGCAGGCGGTAGAGGACAGCGCGCAACCGGGCGAGCGCATGTCCCGGCTCGGCGAAAGCCCGATCCGCGACCCTGGCGTAGCGTTGAGGCGGGTGCCCGCGCACGACATCGTCCACCTGCCGCAGCAGGTCCCCGCGTGGATCGAGCCGGGGCGCAACCGCCGCCAGCTCGTGGACGGCCGTCCCGGGCACCGCATCACCGCCGAACGAGGCCAGCAACAGTGGCATACCCGACGATGCCCCGTACAGCGTCACCGAGCCGTGATCGCCCACGAGGACGTCCGCGGCGACGAGCGCGGGCCGCCACGCGTGCACGGCCGGCATCAGGAGCAGTCCCGCGTCCAGGGCAGCGGCGTACAGGGTGCGGATCTGCCACGCCCCGTGGGCCGACCACACATTGGGGTGGATGATCGCGCCGACCCGGTACTCGTCACAGGGCAGCTGCGCGAGCAGACGCGGGAGAAGATCGGGGAGGCGTCCCAGTACCGACGTCGGTCCCCAGGTGGAACTGACCATGACCAGACGCTGGTGTTCCGCCACGCCCAGCGCCTCCCGGTAGGCATCCCTGCGCGGCCGACTTCCGACAATCTCGTCGAAACACGGGTCGCCGACCAGCAGTGTGCGCCCAGCAGCCTTGGGGTGGGCAGCGAGCAACTGCTCCTCCTGCTCCGGATGCGAGACAGCCAGCCACGCACGTCCCGTCTCCAGCAGAGAATCCGCCACAGCCCCCGACAACCGCTCACCCGGACTCCGCGAATCCGGCACGAACTTTTGGAAGCCGACGCCGTGCGGCAGCACGAGAACCGGGCAATCGCCCTTCGGCACCTCGATGTTCTCACTGGCGGAGAGGATCAGGTCGGGGGTGATGCTCCCCAGTTGTTCCCAGGGCATGACCCGGCACCCGGCATCGTGAAGGAGTTCGAGGACACCGGCGTTGAAGGCGGACGTGGGGTCGTAGGCGAAGACGACGCTCACGCGGTGGTCGTCACACAGGAGGGACGGCAACGTTTCGAGGACCCGTACTGTCGAGGTGACGGTCCGCGCGGCGACGACCAGAGTTCGTTCACCGGGAAAGGTGCTCCAACGGTGGGCATCAACGCCCACCGGCACGCGAAGCGGCCCACTACTCGACACCGAGGCCGCCTCTAACAAACCCGCGTCTCCCGCTGGTCAGCGGTCTCGCGGCTCGCGGCTCGCGGCTCGCGGCTCGCGGCTCGCGGCTCGCGGCTCGCGGCTCGCGGCTCGCGGCTCGCGG